>DASQRT010000306.1:0-2085 GCA_035642795.1 Nitrospirales bacterium | reverse complement strand
ACGCGAAGCGTGACACCTCCTACCAGACAGCGGAGACCGAGCTCGTTCAGCAGGCTCCCGTACTGTTCCTGTACCAGCGCACCGGTTGGTTCCTCGTCAAGCCGTACGTCAAGGGCATCAACACGACGCCCAACGACGACCAGTGGCTCGGCGACTTCTTCACCTGGAGCATCCAGATAGCGCAGCACTAGGAGATACATTTGGCATTGGTGAGGGGCGCCCCGCTGAGGGGCGCCCTAATCCCTCTTCGGAAACGGTCGGGCCGGGGCTGGACCCTCGGGATCTATGTCGCGCGCCGCCTTCTCTGGATGATTCCCGTCCTTCTGTTCGTCATCCTGATCACGTTCTTCCTGGCGCACATAGCGCCGGGGAGCCCATGGGACAAGGAGGGCCGGCAGCTCTCCGACGCGACCATTCGCCAGCTCAACGCGAAGTACGGCCTCGACCAGCCGATCTGGACCCAGTTCGGGCTGTACCTCTGGAACGTGATTCATTTCGACTTCGGCACCTCGTACCAGCACCCAGGTCAATCGGTCAACCAGCTGATCCTGGAATCGTGGCCGTACACCGTCAAATTGGGCGCGGTTTCCTTCCTTGTCATCATCACGGTCGGTATCTCACTCGGCGTGGTCGCGGCGCTGCGCCAGAACAGCTTCGTCGACTACGCGGCGGTGGCCCTGGCCACGATTGGTGCCTCGGTACCCAACTTCGTCGTCGGGATCGTCCTGATCATCCTGCTGTCGAACTTCCTCTATAAGTTCACAAACGCGAACTTCTTCCTACCGACCGGAGGGTATCCGCAGGACGTGCTGCATATGATCATGCCGGTCGCCACGCTGAGCTTTCTGCCGATCGCGTTTCTCGCTCGGCTCACGCGCTCTGCCACCCTCGACTCTCTGCGCCAGGACTACGTCCGCACTGCCTGGGCTAAGGGGCTGCGCGAGCGCCTGGTCGTGACGCGCCACGTCCTGAAGAACTCCCTGATCCCGGTCGTGACGATCGCCGGACCGCTGTTTGCGGCGCTCATCACCGGTTCGGTGATCGTCGAGACAGTGTTTCAGGTGCCCGGGATCGGGCGCTCATACGTGCAGTCGATCGAGGCGCGCGACTATCCGATGATTCTTGGCACGACCGTGCTGTACGCGGCACTGGTGGCCCTGCTGAACCTGGTCGTTGACGTGGCCTACGTCTTCATCGATCCGCGCGTGAGGCTCGAGTAATGGCTGCGACCGCCCTCCTCGCACAGGACATCGACTGGGAAAGTCCGCAGCAGATCGGTCTGTGGACCGACGCCTGGATGCGGTTCAGGCGCAACCGGCTGGCGGTGGGGAGCCTGGCGTTCGTGCTTCTGCTGATCACCCTGGCGGTGATCGCGCCACTGCTCGAGCGCTTCGGCTTGCTCCAGGACCCCACGGCCCAGGACGTGGTCAGCAACTACCTGGGTCCCGGGGCGGCGCACCACATTCTCGGAACAGACGACCTGGGTCGAGACGTGCTGTCGAAGGTGATCTTCGGGTCGCAGGTCTCGCTGTCGATCGGCATCCTGGTGCAGGCCATCGTGCTCGTGATCGGCGGCAGCATCGGCCTCGTCGCCGGCTACTTCGGCGGCTGGATCGACAACCTCCTGATGCGGTTCACCGACATCATGTACGCCTTCCCGGACCTCCTGTTCGTGCTCATCATCGTGGCCGCCCTGGGGCCGACGCTGCTCAATATCTTCGTCGCGATCGGGCTGGTGAGCTGGGTCGGCCTGGCGCGTCTGGTCCGTGGCCAGGTGCTGTCCATCAAGGAGAAGGAGTACGTCGAGGCGGCAACCGCCGCCGGCAGCAGCCCGCTCAAGATCATCCTCAAGCACCTCCTGCCGAATTCCTTGGGACCGGTCATCGTCTCCCTCACGTTCGGCATCCCCGCGGCGATCTTCACCGAGGCGATCCTCGACTTTCTTGGGGTCGGCCTCCGACCCCCGCAGCCGACCTGGGGCACCATGGTCTTCGAGGGCTATGCCGCCGTGGACTCGTATCCTTATCTCGTTATCATTCCGTGCGTCGCTCTATCGATGACCATGCTGGCGTTCAACTTCATCGG
>DASQRT010000305.1:0-3171 GCA_035642795.1 Nitrospirales bacterium | reverse complement strand
TCGGCTTCCAGCACCTTGGCCTGGGCGCGTTCAATATCAATGTCCTCGGCCTTCTCGGCGACTTCCGCCAGCACGGTGACGCGTGTCGGCGTCACATCCACGAACCCCCACATGATCGAGAAATAGTGGGTCTCCTCCCCGATCCGATACTGCAACTCACCGACGCGCAAGGCGGAGAGAAACTGGCAGTGTCCCGGAAGGACGCCGAAGTCCCCTTCGGCTCCTGGGCAGATGACCTCGTCCACCTCTTTACTGAGAAGGAGCTTATCGGGCGTGACAATGTCGAGGAAAATTTGGCTCATACGCCCTTCTTCAGGCGCTCGGCCTTCTCGAGCACCTCTTCAATTCCGCCGACCATGTAGAACGCCTGCTCCGGCAGGTCGTCGTGCTTGCCCTCGATGACTTCCTTGAAGCTGCGGACCGTGTCGGACAGCTTCACGTACTTCCCCTTGGTGCCGGTGAAGGCCTCGGCCACGTTGAACGGCTGCGCCAGGAACTTTTGGATCTTGCGCGCGCGAGCCACCGTCAGCTTATCGTCCTCCGACAGCTCGTCCATGCCCAGGATCGCGATGATGTCCTGGAGGTCCTTGTAACGCTGGAGGATGGCCTGGACGCCACGGGCCACAGTGTAGTGCTCCTCGCCCACGATCTGCGGATCGAGGATGCGCGAGGTGGAGTCCAACGGGTCCACCGCGGGATAGATACCCAGTTCGGCCAGTTGCCGCGATAGCACGGTGGTCGCATCCAAGTGCGCGAACGCAGTGGCTGGCGCCGGGTCGGTGAGGTCGTCCGCCGGCACGTAGATGGCCTGCACCGAGGTGATCGAGCCCTTCTTGGTGGAGGTGATGCGTTCCTGCAGTTCGCCCATTTCCGTGCCCAGAGTGGGCTGGTAGCCCACGGCTGACGGCATACGGCCCAGCAAGGCTGACACTTCTGAGCCAGCCTGGGTGAACCGGAAGATGTTGTCGATGAAGAGGAGTACGTCCTGCCCTTCCTCGTCGCGGAAGTACTCAGCCACGGTCAGGCCAGACAGACCGACGCGCAGACGCGCGCCGGGAGGCTCGTTCATCTGCCCGTATACAAGGGTGGTCTTGTTAATGACGCCGGACTCGCTCATTTCAAGATACAGGTCGTTCCCCTCGCGGGTCCGCTCGCCTACGCCGGCGAAGACCGAGAACCCGCCGTGGTGGGTCGCGATGTTGTGGATCAACTCCATGATGATGACGGTCTTGCCCACGCCGGCGCCTCCGAAGAGCCCCACCTTCCCACCTTTGGAGTACGGCTCGAGCAGGTCCACGACCTTGATGCCGGTCTCCAGCACTTCGGTCTTGGTCTCCTGCTCTTGCAAAGAAGGCGCAGGCCGATGGATGGGCAGGGTCTTCTTGGCCTTGACTGGCCCCTTGCCATCCACCGGCTCGCCCAGCACGTTGATCAGTCGGCCGAGCGTTTCCCGGCCGACCGGCATCGAGATGGGCGCGCCGGTATCAGTAACCTCCATCCCCCGGACCAGCCCATCAGTGCTGGCCATGGCCACGGCCCGCACCCGGTTCTCGCCAAGGTGCTGGGCCACTTCCAGCGTCAGGTGGATCTCCGGACGCCCGGTCTTCTGATCCGCCGGCGCGTCGACCCGTATCGCATTGTAGATCGCCGGCAGCTCCCCTTTGGGAAATTCCGCATCCACAACCGGTCCGATCACCTGGACGACTCTTCCCTTAGCCACGTTGACTCTCCTTCGTGAATCGTGATTCGTTATACGTTAATCGGTGAACCGCCTCTCGCGTTTAACGCTTAACGATTACCGTTGCCTTACTTCAAGGCTTCGGCCCCGCCGACGATGTCCATCAATTCCTTGGTGATGGCCGCCTGGCGGGTCTTGTTGTAGTAGAGCGTCAATTTCTGGATCAATTCGCCCGCGTTGCGGGTCGCGCCGTCCATCGCGGCCATCCGCGCGCCCAGTTCGGCCGCCGCTGATTCCATCAAGGCGTGAAACGTCTGGACCTCGATGTGCTTGGGCAGCAGAACTTTGAGCAACGCCTCCTCATCCGGTTCGAAGAGATACCCGCCGCCGAGCTTCTCCGTCTCCTGCTCGAGCGATTCGATGGGCAACAGTTTCTCGACGACGACCCGCTGCTGGATCACGGACTTGAACTCGTTGTATACGATGTGCAGCTCGTCGAACGTCCCGCCCGTGAACTGCTGCACGATGTCGCCGCCGATGTCCAGGGCGTGCTCGTAGGAGAGGCGGTCGAAGACACCGACCCACTCCTGACGCCGGGCCCACGGGCGGCGACGGAAGAAGTCCCGCCCCTTGCGCCCCACCACGCTGACCGTGACGGTGTAGCCAGCCTCCTGTTTCTGCCGGAGGAACTCGACCGCCTTGCGCAGGATATTCGTGTTGAACGCCCCGCAGAGCCCGCGGTCGGAGGTGACCACCAGCAGCTCGATCCGGTTCCCAGCGGACTTGCGCAGCAGCGGGTGGGCCTGCCGGTTCGCGCGGCTGGCCAGACTGCCGAGAACCACCGCCATCTTCTTCGCGTAGGGCCGCGCGGCGAGAATGCGCTCCTGCGCGCGCTTGAGCTTCGCCGCGGCCACCATCTTCATGGCTTTGGTGATCTTCTGCGTGCTCTTGACGGAGCCGATCTTGCGCCGCAGGCCCTGTAAGCTCGGCATCGGGGTTACGCCTTGATCAGATAACCCAGTTTGCTCTTGAACTTCGTCAGCATGTTGCGCAGGTCGGTCGTGAGCTCGTCATCCAGCTTCCCCTTGGCAACGATGTCACGCTGGATCTTCGGGTGCTCGCGCTTGACGTAGTCCAGGAGCTCCTCCTCGAACTGGCGGACCCGGTTCACCGGCACGTCGTCTAAGTAGCCGTTGGTCCCGGCGAAGATGCTGATCACCTGGTTCTCCACCGGCATCGGCTGGTACTGCCCCTGCTTGAGCAACTCCACCATGCGCTGGCCACGGGCCAACTGGGCCTGCGTCGTCTTGTCGAGCTCGCTGCCGAACTGGGCGAACGCGGCCATCTCACGGTATTGCGCGAGGTCCAAGCGGAGCGAGCCCGCCACGGCCTTCATCGCCTTGATTTGAGCCGACCCGCCGACACGGGAGACTGACAGGCCCACGTTGATGGCCGGCCTGATGCCCGAGTAGAAGAGGTCACTACCTAGGTAG
>DASQRT010000304.1:0-4948 GCA_035642795.1 Nitrospirales bacterium | reverse complement strand
GGAGCCGCGTCGTGACCGATATCCGCCAGCAGCTCTTCAGCCATCTGATGCGCCTGCCGGTCGGCTTCCATCTCAAGAATCCATCCAGCCGGATGATGTCCCGCGTCATCAACGACACGAACTGGATTCACAACGCCGTATCCGCCGTGCTCAAGGATCTTTTCCAGCAAAGCCTGACGTTTCTGGTCCTGTTCGGCGTGGTGTTCTATCAGAACTGGCAGTTGACCCTACTATCGAGTGTCGCGATCCCTTTGTCAGTCTATCCGATGATCCGGTTCGGCAATCGGCTGAGGAGGATCGCCACGATCGGCCAAGAACGGACGGCCGACATGTTCACCGCCTTGCAGGAGACGCTGACCGGCATCCGCATCGTGAAGGGCTTTACGCAGGAATCCGCCGAGGACCGGCGTTTTGCGCGGTACAACGTGGCGTACTTTCGCTCCTTGATGAAATCCACGCAGGTCTCCGCCATCACGTCGCCCGTGCTGGAAGCGATTGGGGTCATTGGGGTGGCCGGGATCATCTGGTATGGAGGCTCGCTGGTCATTCGGGGGACGATGACGCCGGGGACGTTCTTCTCGTTCATCACGGCGATGTTCCTGATGTACAACCCCATCAAGCGGTTGGCCTCGTCCAACAATACGATCCAACAAGCCCTGTCGGCCGCCGAGCGGGTCTTCGCCGTTCTGGATGTCGAGACGGAGGCGGCAACCGATACCGGCGTGCAGGGCCTCGACGGGGTGCGGACCTCGATCGAGTTGCGCGGGGTGTCCTTTCGCTATGATGGCGTCGAGGCCTGGGCCTTGCGCGATATTTCACTGACGGTCCGGGCCGGCGAAGTGCTGGCTCTCGTGGGAAGCAGCGGCGCCGGTAAGACGACCCTCGTGAATCTCATTCCCCGCTTCTACGATCCCACGGAAGGGGCGATCTTCATCGACGGCGTGGACCTCCGCGAGATCCGCCTGGCCGCGCTCCGGCGGCAGATCGGGATTGTCTCCCAGGAGACTCTCCTGTTCGACGACACGGTGCGCAACAACATCGCCTACGGCAAGGATGAGATCAGCGACGAGGCCATCATGGAGGCCGCCCGCGCGGCGTATGCCCACGAGTTCGTCATGAAGCTGCCCAACGGGTACGACACCCTGATCGGCGAGAACGGGGTGAAGCTCTCGGGCGGAGAACGCCAGCGATTGGCCATTGCGCGGGCGTTGCTGCGCAATCCCCCCATCCTCATCCTCGATGAAGCGACCTCCTCGCTGGATACGGAATCGGAGCGCATGGTGCAGATGGCCTTGGCCAATCTCATGAAAGACCGGACGACCTTCGTGATCGCCCATCGGCTCTCCACGGTCCAGCGAGCCGACCGGATCGCCGTCCTGGCCGGAGGTCGCCTGGTCGAAATAGGCCGTCATGATGATCTGCTGGCGCGCGGAGGCGCGTATCGAAGACTCTATCAGATGCAGTTCCAGGACCACGGAGATAATGACGTTAATCGTTAAACGTTATTCGTTAAACGTAAAGTTCACAATGCTGAGCTCAGACTCACGATTAACGTATAACGAATAACGCTTTAAAGAATTATGTGGAATTGGTTAAAGCTGGCAGTCGTGCCCCCGATCGGTTACACGGTGATCCGTGCGCTCGGGTGGACGTTGCGGATTCGCACGCTCCACGCCGAGCGCGTCCGGGTGTTCTGGGAGTCCGGCCGTGGCGTCATCATCGCCTTCTGGCACAGCCGCCAGCTCATGATGCCCCTCTGCTACAGAGGCTCTCGGCTCTATATCCTGATCAGCGAGCACCGTGACGGCGAACTGATCCATCGGATCGTGCGAAGGTTCGGCTTTGACACCATCCGCGGTTCCACCACGCGCGGGGGCGCGCGGGCGCTCCGCCAGATGACGCGGCTGGGGCGTGCGGGCGCCGACTTGGCTGTGACCCCAGACGGCCCGCGGGGGCCCCGCTGCATCGCGCAGCCCGGCGTGGTCGAACTGGCAAAGCTGACGGGGCTTCCGATCGTCCCCCTGACCTTCGCCGCCTCAAAAAAAAACTCTTCCGGAGCTGGGACCGGTTCGAAGTCCCGTTGCCGTTCAGCCGGGTCTGCTTTGCGTGGGGCGAGCCGATTTGGGTGCCGCGCGACGCGAACCGCGTGCAGCTTGAAGCGAAGCGGGTGGAAGTGGAGGCCGCGCTCAACAAGCTCGGCGACGAGGCGGATCACGCCGTCGAAGACGTTATGCGTTAATCGTTATTCGTTAACCGGACTGTAGTCATTCCAGGAATTCACGAATAACGTATAACGGTTAACGTTTAACGAGTGGCTATGTTCGTTCTCTACAATTTTCTTCTCTTTCTGGCGTCACCGGTGATTTTGCTCATCCTGCTGGCCAAGAAGCGGTGCCGCCCGGGCCTGCGTCAGCGGCTGGGCTGGCTGCCCCGAGACCCGGTTGAAAGCCGTGACGGGCGCCCGACGATCTGGGTGCACGCCGTGTCCATGGGTGAGGCGACGGCGGTGGTCCCATTGGTCCAGCAATTGAAGACGCGCTATCCGGCCGCCCGCGTGTTCGTGTCCACCGTCACCGAGACCGGTAAGGAAACAGTCCTGCGCCGGCTGGCCGGGCAGGCGGAGCATCTCTACTTTCCGCTGGACTTCCGCTGGTCGGTCCGGTCCACCTTGCAGACCGTACGCCCGAACTTGATTGTGGTGGTCGAGACGGAATTCTGGCCGAACTTCCTGCGCGAGGCGGCGGCGCGGCGGATTCCCGTCATCCTGGTGAACGGCCGGCTTTCAACCGACTCCTTCGCCGGGTATCGCCGGGCCCGCCCGTTTTTCCGCCGCGTGCTGGCGGCGTTTACCCTCTGCGCCATGCAGACGGACCGCGATGTGGAGCGGATGATCCAGCTCGGCGTAGAGCCTGAGCGGGTCGTGCGAACCGGCAATCTCAAGTACGATCAGGTCACCGCATCGGCGCAGGCGATCGCGGGGCTGATCTCCAGGCAGGATCTCAGATTGGCGGCGGGCGAGGAGCTGTTTGTGGCGGGGAGCACCCATCCAGGCGAGGAGGAGGCGGTGCTGGACTGTTACCGCCGTCTGCTCGACGTCGCGCCGGCGCTGGTTCTGGTCCTCGCCCCGCGGCATATCGAGCGGGCCGAGGACGTGGTCAAGGCCGTGCAGTCGCGCGGGTTCACTGCTGTGAGACGGACGAAGCTGCCCGGCGCCGGAGGCGCGCCGATCACCGGTCCGCGCGTCATCATTCTAGATACGCGGGGGGAGCTTGCCATGCTGTATCGAGACGCCACGCTGGTCTTCGTGGGGGGTAGCCTGGTGAACGTGGGAGGGCATAGCCCGCTGGAGCCGGCAGCCTGGGGAAAGGCCGTGGTCTTCGGCCCGCACATGGATCACTTTGCCGAGACGGCAGAGCAGTTACTCGCCTGCGTTGCGGGCGTGATGGTGCACGACGCCCATGAAATGACACGAACCATGACATCCCTGCTCCTGGACCGATCCCGTCTGGAGGCGATGGGCAAGGCCGCCTATCAGCTCGTGCTGGAGAACCAGGGGGCGCTGGCGCGTACGGTGGCCTTGATCGCGTGCGTGCTCGAGGAACAGGAACACGGAGATCGTTAAACGTTAAACGTTAAACGTATAACGTCGTTCCAACGGGCGGAGCGCCTGCTTGCGGTGGACGACCGGACGCCGGCAGGGTGGCTCCTCGCACCGCTGATTCCGCTGTCGCACCTCTACGGGCTTGCGATGCAGTGGAGAGCCGCGCTCTATGCGCAGGGCCTGCTGAGACAGCAGGCCCTGCCCTGCCGAGTGATCAGCGTGGGCAATCTGACGATCGGAGGGACGGGAAAGACCCCGGTCGTGATCGCGCTGGCCGCGGCATTGCGGGATCGCGGCCGGAAGGTCGGCGTCATCAGCCGCGGGTACAAGCGCCGAAGCGGGACGTCCATCCTGGAAATCTCTGACGGGCGCACGCTGCGAGGGCATCCGGGGGACAGCGGGGATGAGCCCTTTCTGATTGCGCAACGCTGCCCCGGCGTACCGGTTGCGGTCGGCGTCGACCGCCCGCTGGTGGGCCGGTACCTGCTGGATGGCTTCGGCGTCGACACGCTGGTGCTGGACGATGGGTTTCAGCACTTGGCCCTGCGGCGAGATATGGATATCCTGGTCCTGGATGCGTGCGCACCGTTCGGCAACGGGTATCTGCTTCCACGAGGACGGCTGCGCGAGCCGCTCTCGGCTATGGAGCGTGCCTCGGTGGTGCTCGTGACACGTGCCTCGCAGGCCCAGCGGTTGGACGAGCTCAAAGCCACGGTCCGCGCGGTGGCACCGGGAGTGCCGATCTGGATCACGGATTTCGCGCCGTGCGCGGTCGTGCAGGTCGGAGGCTCGGCCTCGGTGGAGCCGTCCGCACTGAAGGGCGAGCGGATGCTGGCCGTAAGCGGAATCGGCAATCCAGTGTCCTTCCGGCGGCTCCTCGCGACGGCCGGGGCAACGGTCGTGGACCATTGCGTCTTTGGGGACCATCACGCATACTCACAGGATGATCTGGGGAGAATCCGGCGCTCGGCTGAGCAGGCTGGTGTGGACCGGATCGTGACAACTGAAAAAGATGCGGTGAAGCTCGCGCAACTCGACGGAGTGGCGCAGCAAGAGGTTGCGATTTGGGCGGTGCGGATCGATCTGCAGTGGATCGAGGGGCGGGAGGAATGGATACGGGTCGTTATAAACGGTTGACCAAGCCCGGCGCGGTGAAGCGCATCTTGGTCCGGGCCACGAACTGGATCGGCGATGCAGTCCTGACGACACCGGCACTCATGGCCATCCGGAAGGGCTTCCCCCAGGCGAAGATCGCCCTGCTCGCCAAGCCCGCGATCGCCGAGCTCCTGCACCACCATCCGGCGGTGGACGAGATCGTGCTGTACCGCGACCCGGGTCCGCACACCG
>DASQRT010000303.1:0-6719 GCA_035642795.1 Nitrospirales bacterium | reverse complement strand
ATGTCAGGGTGACGGTGACGGTCTTCGTGTTGGTCAACGGGCTGTTGGTCGTGACCGTGACCGTTTTGGTATACGTCTTGCCATCCGCCCCCACGACCTGTGTAGCGGGTGCTGACACAATGTTCGCATACGGCGTCGTGTTGGGGTTTTTGACCGCTTCCAGCGTCGCTTCTCCGAGAGAAGCGGCAGTCGTGATGCCCTGTGAGGTCTTGTTTCCGCTTGACGAGATGACCTGGAGGTCGGCAACTGCCAGCACGCCGATGGTCAGGACCACCAGTGCCAGCATTACATCGATGAAGCTGAAACCCTCTTCACTCTGGGTTCGTCGGGTCATGAAAGCGCTTGAATGCATGGTTAAAAATGCTCGTATAGATGATCATTAATTTGTACGCAACTTTGATGCCGACAAGAAGCCGAAGATGTGATCCTGGATGACCAGGTGTAACCACCTAAAAACATGAGATTTCTTGAACATGCGCTCGATTTGATAAAGCCCCTCTCACCATCCTTGTCGATAGTGTTTCCTATCCGAATAGATAGCTAACTGGCAGGATTTGATAGGCTTGAAAAGTGATGACAGCGTTACCGAAGCGAGACTGTTACGATATTCTCCTTAAGTTATTCCTAACTGCTTGCATAAGCGAAACAAATACGTGGACTGAAGTTGCAGTAATGCCGCGGCCTGGGTCTTGTTCCCCTTGGCCTTGCCGATGGCATGGCTGATCAGGGCTTTCTTGTGCGCCTGGACGGAGACATGGAACGGGAGTTCCAGGAGTGAGGCAAGGTCTCCCATCGGCTTGTCTCTGGGGCCTAGGGCGAGATCGTGTGTGCCGATTTCGTTCTCCGTGGCCAAGACCACGGCGCGCTCGATGACATTCTCGAGCTCCCGCACATTGCCGGGCCAGTTGTGCTCGGTGAGGAGCTTCATGGCACTGAGGCTGAAGGTCATCGGGGATCGTTTCATGTCCCGACAGTACCGCCCCAGGAAAAAGTTGGCCAATGCCGAAATATCCTCTTTGCGCTCGCGTAGTGGCGGCACGGTGATGGTGACCACGTTGAGCCGGAAGAAGAGGTCTTTGCGAAAACTCCCCGCATGAACGGCGGCTTCCAAATCCTTATTCGTGGCGGCGATAAAACGGATGTCCACGGTGATGGGGACCGTTCCTCCTACGCGTTCGAATTGATGAGTTTGGATCACCCGCAGGAGTTTGGCTTGGAATTCCGGCTTCGTATCGCCGATCTCGTCCAGGAAGACTGTGCCTCCCTGCGCCAGTTCCAGCAGGCCCTTTTTTTGTTGGTGCGCTCCGGTAAACGACCCTTTCTCATGGCCGAACAGCTCGGTCTCAAGTAGGCCTTCGGCCAGCGCCACGCAGTTCACGGCGACAAACGGCTTGGACGCGCGGTGGCTCCAGGAATGGATGGAGCGGGCGAACATTTCCTTGCCGACGCCGGTTTCACCCAGCAAGAGAATCGTCGCGGAGGTTTCCGCCACTTTCCTCGCAGACTTGACCGCCGCGCGGATGCCGGCGCTTTTTCCGATGAGCGTGCCGTACCGCTCGTCGATCTCAGCCTGCAGGTAGCGGTTCGCTTCCTTGATGGAGGAGAGGAGGCGGGCGTTTCGAATCGCCACTGAGGCATGGGCCGCGAATGCAGAGAGGAGCTCGAGGTCCTCTTGGCTGAACTTTCTATCCTTGCGGGGGTTCAGAACCTCGAGAACGCCGATCTTCCGGCCGTGATCTTGCAGCGGGACAGCCAGAACCGCCTTGGTCCGGTACCCAGTCAACTTGTCGACCTTGCTGGAGAACCGAGGATCCTGCTCGACGTCGTTCACCAGCAACGGCTTGCCATGCTGCACGACCCAGCCAGCGATGCCTTCTCCCGGTTTTAGCCGCATCATCTTGAGCTTGTCGCTGACTGTCCCCTGAGCCATCACAAACACGAGTTCATTGGTGGCCGGGTCGAGGAGCAACAGGCTGCTGTCTCCCGATCCCACCAACTGGCTTGAGGTTTTGAGAATCACACTGAGGAGGTGATCGAGATCCACCGCGGAGGTGAGGAGGCGGCTGATTTCGATCAGCCAGGCCAGTCGTGCGCTTGATGGGCTGGAAGAGGAAAACGGGGCTCTGGTTTCAACTTCTGATGTACGCATCGGTGGTAGTCACCTGCCCCGGCGGGGCGCTCTACGGCATGCGCCCGTCAAGAGTGTGCAGGGCCCGCAGTATAGAGTTTTGCGGAGGGGAAAAGCAAATCATCAGAGCCCTCCAATCATGCCGGTCGCCAGGATGGTGAAACGACGTGTGCCGGTTGGGCCTTGAATTTCGATTTCTGTCGTATTCCCCTCCGCCGTGCCCGTTCTGTCGAAGGTGATTCGTCCCCGAACATCAGTGGTGCTGATGATGATGTCCGGATAGTTCACGCTCAAATTCCGCCTGAAGGCGACCTCCCCGGTGGCAGCCCTGACAACCTTGTACGAGTCGTAGTCGAACTCGACTCGGATCGTTCGTTTCTCCTTGATGGCAAGCAATCGCGCCCGGTGCATGTCCTGCCAGACCTCCCGGGCTGCATTGTTAAGCCTGTGGTTTTTAATGAAATCATTGATCCGGGGTAAGACGACGATGGCTTCCGAACCCACGATCAGGATGACAGCCACAAGGTTGGCTAGAGTGAAGCCCTTTCCGGCCTTCGTCGTCATAGGGTAGGAACCACCATGATTTATGGTTTTTTTCGAAAATCTTGTCAAGGATTTAGAGGCGAGCAGCGGTGGTGAGAAACTGGCTCGGACGGGCAAAAACGGGCAAAATCGGTTTGACAAGAGGTCGACAGAGTGGGTAAAATCATCCAACTTTTCAACGACAAAACTCATGAATCGCAGGCGGGGGGTGGTGGGGCAAAAGGCCTAACCGAGATAGGTCTGGTGGCCCATTTGTATTGGGAGGTAGGTCTTCTTTCTGATTGCATTTAAAGGGGCGAAACTATACTCTTAACAAGCGACGCTGAGGGGTCAGCTCTCGTCCTAAAGATTCGAGTCTCTCGTGGTAGGGGAACTCAATGAATCAGCAGTATGGTCAATACTCTGTCCGGCCCGGCCCGGAAGCTTTCTTGCCGCCAGCCGCATCCTCCATGGGCGTGGTCTTGCCGGACCCCGGACAGGCGCACATCAATGGGCGCATTGTCCCCGAGGAGGAGGCCTTCGAAGAAGCCGCCAAATTGTTTCTGGGGGGCACGGTGCCCACGATTTTCCCTGGGCCCCTTGTGCTCTGGGCGTGGAATGAGAAGGCGAAGAAGAAGGCCAAGGCAATCAAGTTCCTGTATGATACCTTGAAGGAATGCGTGCCCGATGGGGCCAGGGCCATGCTGATTCCGATGCCGGATTACCGGCCGAAATACCCGAAGATCAACCCGGAAGTCGAGATCAATCCCAATCACCCGAACTTGACGATCTGGCACAATAAGATTGACGTGTGCATGTTCGTGGGGGTCCACTGTCACCAGGCCAATCTCTCCTTGAAGATCATTCGAGGGGGCACCAACTGCTACACGATTGCGATGTGCGCCCAGGCCGGGCACGAGGACGCCTGTCTCTCGTTCCGGGACGCGTCGGTTGAAAAGATCATGCATCTTGCGGAGTGGGTGAAGAAGTTGAAGGGCACGGTGCCGTTCGGCGCGATCAAGGAGCATGTCTCCGCGCTTGAAAGTAAGGATCGTGTCGGTGGAATCAGACATTAATTTTTTAGGAGGCCAACCCGATGGACAGCCATTCGATCATCGGCACCAAGAATAAGAAGGGACAGACATATACTGATCCCTATCACCTGTTTTTTGAGGCGCCGCGCATTCCGTCGTTCTTTACCGGGAGCGAGGTCATCAAGGAAGCGATAAGGCGGGCCAGCGTGGATCTGATGGTTGCCTATCCGATCACGCCTCAAAGCGAAGCCGCGGCCTTGATCGGCGAGCTCTATGCCGAAGGCTATGTCACCGACTATATGCGCGGCGAAAATGAATTCGGCGTCATGTCCGAATGCGCTGGAGGCTCCTTCGGCGGCGCCCGGGTCTTCACTACAACGGCGGGGCCCGGCACCATGCGGGCCATGGAAAACTTCCCGATGTGGTCGGGGGCGCGCCTGCCGATCGAGATGATCGTGACGTGCCGCGGCATCAACTCTCCGTTGAGCATCCAGCCGGACACCCTGGAGGTTTACTTCCTGCTGGAGACCGGTATGCTGGTCTGGCATGCGGAGACGGCGCAGGATTTCTACGACTGGATCCTCATGGGTTTCATGGTAGCGGAACAGCCCGACGTCCACCTGCCGATCGCGATCTGCTGCGATGGGTTCTTCGTTACACACACGAAGGACGTCGTGAACCTGACGCCCGCGGACATGTGCCTGCCACTGTATGACCCGTACCGGTCGCCGGTGCCCTGCATGGATATGGAGTGCCCGCCGGTCCGCATGATGCGTGATCCGTTCGTCATGAAGAGCAACTACATCAGCTACGCGACCCACGCGTCCTGGCAGCAGGAGATCCGGGCGGCCGTCGAGCGGTCCCGCAAGCACACGATTCCGTTGCTGGGCGGCCTGATCGAGACTGAGAACACCGACGCCGACATTCTGATTGTGTCCTCGGGGACAGCCGTATCGCAAGGGCGGGAAGCCATCCGCTTGCTGGCCGAGGAGGGACTGCGGGTCGGGCTGGTCAAGATCAAATCCTTGAGGCCCTGGCCGTACCATGAGATTCGCGAGGCGACGAAGAACGCGAAATACATCTTTGTGCCGGAGTTCAACGTGGCGGGTTGGATGGCTCGGGAAATCAAGGCCACCATTCCCGACTCCGATCGCGTGATCGCCGGCCCGCACGTCGCGGGTGGGATGACGATGCCTCCCGAAGTGATCGTGGAACACATCCAGCGGTCGCTGGGGAAGTCTGTCGCGACCCTCGCCGGACGCGGGAGCTGAGTTATTCTGTAAACCAAACCCGAACACTGGACCCTGACAAGGGACGGGGAGGAGAAAGCTCATGAGCAAAGAAAAGATCCAGATATGCGAAGAATTCTTCGACATCATGCCGCCGGAATATCGCGACCTGGTGACCAACGCCACCTGGGGGAAGGATGGTCGGGGGTGGAAAGATGTCGGGATCCACAAGGAGCTGATCGAGCAGCACTCCCTGTGCGCCGGGTGCCCCGAGTCCATGGCCTTCCGGTACATTCTGGCGTCCCTGCCGAATCCCGAAGATACGGTTATGGTCGGGTCCACTGGGTGCACCAGCCTAGTATTCCCGCATGTGGCTGTCCATAACATCCATTCGCTGTTCGGGAATCAGAACGCGATCGCGTCGGGGCTCAAGCGAGCGCTGGCCTTGCGCTTCCCGGACCGCGTCAAGGACGTGGTCGTGCTGGCCGGCGATGGTGCCACGGTGGACATCGGACTGGACTACACGCTTCAGTCCTGGTTCCGCCAGGAGAAGTTCACGACGATCTGCTTCGATAACGAACTGTACGCCAACACCGGCGGGCAGGAGAGCGGGTTGATGCAGAAGGGCTTTGTGGCCAAGATGGCGCCGGTTGGCAAGAAGTTCGACAAGGTGCGCTTGCCGGAGATCGCCCGCGAGTCGGGTTGCGTGTATGTTGTGAACTGCACGGTCAGCAAGCCCTCCCTCGTGGAAAAAGTTGTCAAGAACGCGGTCTTGATAGCGCGCGAGATCGGGCCGACTTACTTGCAGCTTTATACGCCGTGCATTCTGGAGATCGGCAAGAACAGCATGGAAGGTCTCCAGGAGATGCGCGACTCCGAGAAGCCGGGCGAGCGGTTCGCCTATAAGGAGTTCGTCTCGGACGAGGCGAGGGCTTTCCTCGCTAATCTGGCGGAGGAGGAGAAAGCCAAGAAGGCGTCTGCCAAGGAAGCGCTGGCGCAGGCGTGACGACGCGTTGAGGCGGAGGAGGGCTCCCCATGATTAAGAGGCGTATCAATATCAGGATGTCCGGCCTGGGAGGGCAGGGTGTCGTGACCTCGGCCCATGTCATGGCCATGGCGGCCTCGAAAGACGGCAGGCAGGCAATCTCCAACCCGTTCTTCGGGGCCGAGAAACGGATGGCGCCGGCGGAAGCCTATGTCCGGATCGGCGTCGAACGAATCTATGACCGGGGGGAGCTGGTGTATCCCGAGGTGATCGAAGTGTTCCACCCGCAGGTGATCAACCAGGGCAAGAGCTACACCATGCCGTTCTATTCAGGCATCAAACGGAGTGGGCTGGTGATCATCAACTCCAACATGGAATTGTTGACCGACGAAGACAAACAGCGTCTGGCCGATCTGGCGGTGGCCGTGTATTACGTGAATGCCACAGAGATCGCGCTCGAGATCGCAGGGACCGAGCTGTCCACGAACATGGGCATGATCGGGTCAGTGGCTGGGATCACCAAGTGCGTCTCGATGGAAGCATTGGACCTGGCATTACAAGATAGGTTCGGTAAGAAATATGTCGCATCGGGCGGTACCGCGACCCTTGACCAGGCGATCACGAAGAAATTCGCGAAGAAGGAGCAGTTGCTCGCCAAGAACCTAGCGGTGGTGAAGACAGCCTACGAGTTGGGCGCGGAATGGGCCGAGAAGAATCAAGTCGAATTGACGGTCGCGGCGGCATAAGCGGAGGAAAGGACGGCGCATGTATAATGTTGCGGTTGTGACCGATGAGAAGTGCGTGGCCAAGAAAGGCTGCCG
>DASQRT010000302.1:0-4844 GCA_035642795.1 Nitrospirales bacterium | reverse complement strand
CTCGTCAAGGTCGGCGCGGACGGGCTGTGGGCGGAGGACCGGTGGCACCCGCTGTACTACGCGATACGCGTGGAGCAGGTGGCGTTGCCGCTGTACCCGCAGTGGGGGACGGAACCCAACGGGTTCTACATCCCACCGCGGTGGTCACCGCGGGGCTACATCCGGCAGATGTTTGGGCCGGGGGTGGACAACGCGATTGACCGGTACATTGTGCCGAGCCGGGAGCTGCTGGCGGTCTTGCAGTTGTGGCGGACGACGCAGCAGATCATCTTCCGGTACGACGTGATTCCAGGGCCGAAGGTGTTTGAGACCCAGATTCACGGGCGGAAGTTCGAGATGTACAACGACACGGTGCTGGCGTTCAACAAGTCGGGCAAGGAGATCGTGCGCATCCAAGTCGAGGAGCCGATCTACATCCGCCCGGCGGAACGCATCACCTGGTTGTAAGAAAGGTAGAAAGGGAGGCCGGTAGCCCCTCCCTTTACACCTAGCGAAGGGCGGGGTTCTCGCGAGGGGACCTCGCCCTTCGTGCTTTTGGATGAGGACTGCTCCGACCGGAGCGTGGTCGCACACCGACCCGATATAAAATCCTGATATAATTAGATGAGAGTAGGTAGTTTGTTCGCGGCAGCCTGGCGAGGAGGAAGGCGAGTGTGAGGTGTCTGTGGAAGGAGCTCTTGGGCGAGGCGTTGTTGGTGTCTGCGCTTGTCGGTCTGAGTGTACCTGCGCTCGCCGACGTTCAACGCTTCACCGATGAAGCGGGAGAACTCCTCTACACGATTGATGCCGATGGCATCGTTTCGATGTTCGAGAACAGCCCTGGGACCGACGTGACGCTCTCGGTGACGCGTGGCACCCGCGAGCAGATGCAACCACAAGTGACCGAGGTAATCCCTGAAACCGTGCCGGCGGGCTCGTTCACTGTGCTGAAGCTGCGCGGGAAGAACCTAGTTGGCGCCAAGGTCAAGCTCAGTGTTCCTAGTATCGAGGTGAAAGCCCATGTGGGCAAACCCAAGGAATTGGACGTCCCGATCAATGTCCCCTTGGACCTGCCACCCGGCGATGTGACCATTGAAGTGACGACCCCGATCGGGCGCACGACGGCCCGGTTCAAGGCCACGGAAGTGCAGATCGGCGGCAGCGGGCTGGGGCCTCGTCCGGATGTGATCACGCACCCGGGGCAAGGCTATGGCGCAGATGAAGGAATCCAGAAGCTGCCGACGACAGCGCCGACATCCTGTCCGCCTGGCATGGTGGGAGTAGCTGCGGATGGCGGAGGCTTCTGCATCGAACTGGACCGGACGATCATGGGGGACTATCGCAAGGCTGAGCAGACCTGTGCCCTCGCCAGCCGGCGGCTATGCCGGTTGTCTGAGATGCGCTTGGCCTGTGAGCAGGCCAAGGCCGGGGTGCTTTCCTTGAAAAACATGGGCGGAGAATGGGAATGGACTTCAACGTATGACATCATTCGCGATTTCAGCGCCTTTGCTGATTCCGGCGGAGATCCCGTGTACTTTTTGCTGGGGAAGACGGACTGCGTCACTCGGCATTTCACCCGTCAGTTTGACACCAAGGCCTATGCGGGACGCTGCTGCAAGTAGGCCGGCGCCAACGGCGTTCGGTCGCGTGACGAGGTGCGTAAGGTCGCGGGCCGCGAAGTGCGGCTGTGCTTCTATTGGCGTCGCGTTGGTCCTCCTGCTGCTCGCCCTGTGGACTGCGCCAGCCTGCGCAGCCCGCATCACGAACGAGCCCAACGGATTC
The DNA here is from genome assembly GCA_035642795.1 of Nitrospirales bacterium. GTDB lineage: Bacteria > Nitrospirota > Nitrospiria > Nitrospirales > NS-4 > NS-12. The sequence continues at coordinate 3,083 of DASQRT010000302.1, read as the reverse complement.
AACGGGTACACGTGGGGAGCGGCCAGCACCCAGTATCCTTCCTTGCGGCTCGTCACGGAGCCATTGATTGCAGACCCCCTGCCTGGCGTGGAGGTGTATGAAAATCCCGTGGAGGCGCTGACCGTGAACGGGGTGGCGTTCACCAGGGTCTATTACCGCTTTTTGAAAGGGCAGTTGGGGAGCATTGAGTTCAGGTATGAGGGGCGGGAAAATCGAGAGAAGTTGCGGCAGTGGATTGAAGACCACTATGGCAAGGTGCCGCCCCCCGAACGCAAACAGAAGCATATTGAATGGCACGGAGAGAATACCGTCATCAGTCTGGGATACGATCCTCATACGAACATGGGACAGCTGTGGCTCATCTATCTGGCACTGTCTCCCTTCGATAACTCGTTCAATACGACCGGTGCCGTCCAGTAGGTTTGAGGAGGAGTTCAGGGCATGCGATATTTCCGGACGGTGGTCTTAACGGGAGCTCTCTTTGCACTGGTGGGAGCCGTGATCGGTGCTCCACCCGCATGGGCGAAAGAGGCTTATAAAGATGAGGCGGGCCGTGTTATCTACACGCTTGACGATGACGGCATCGTCTCGATGTTCGAGAACAGTCCCACGGACCTGACGATCTCGGTCACCAGAGGGACCCGTGAGCAGATGCAGCCTCAGATCACCGAGGTCAGCCCAGACGGGATCCCGGCCGGCGCCCCAGCGGTGCTCAGGCTCAAAGGAAAAAACCTGATCGGCGCAACTGTGAAAATGAGCGTAGCTGAAATCGAGGTGGGCGCCTACGCGGGCAAGCCCAAAGCGCTTGACCTCCCAATCCGTGTGCCCGCGACTGTTCTGCCCGGCGAGGTCACACTTGAAGTGACAACGCCCATCGGCAGCACGAAGACTAGCTTCAAGATCAAAGAATTTCAGATCGGAGGGACAGGCCCGTCGAAACGCGATGACGGAGCGGCGCAGAAGCTCACGACGGCGGCGCCAACCTCCTGCCCGCCGGGGATGGTTGGGGTAGGTGCGGAGCGTGGGGGATTCTGCATCGAAATTGACAAGACATTCAGCGGAGATCTACGTAAAGCTGAGAAGGCCTGCGCGATTGCCGGCAAAAGGCTCTGCAGCGCCTCCGAATGGCAAATAGCGTGCAAGGAGGCGAGCGCCGGAATAATCCCTGTAAAAAATATGATCGGGGACTGGGAGTGGACGGGCACCCAGGGGATCAAGGCAGTCGAAGGGCAGGCTGCTGATTTTAGCAACACCGGAACCTTGATGTCCGTCCTACTGGGCAAATCGGACTGCAAGACGGTCCGCGATTACGAGGTGTGGAGGACGGAGTCCATCGCAGGACGGTGCTGTAAGTGATGGACATGATCGAAACGTAACCTTCTCCTCTCCCGCGGGCGACCCAAGCAACTGTTGCTTCCTCCTATATTACCGGTGATATCATTGCTTCTCTGTGTTTTGCCGGGTACCCTCCGGTACAATAAGCGTGTATTGATTCGGACCAATTGACGCGACGCCGACTTTCGGTACGCGAGGGGGCCCATGGATCGGAGACGTAAGCCCATCCTGGTTGTGGAAGACGATCCGGTCGATCGCGAAATGATCGGCCAGGCGTTCAAGAGGGCTGCCGTGGAGAGTCCGGTAGTGACGGTGGTGGATGGTCAGGAGGCGCTGGACTACCTGACCGCCCAGGTCAAGGACCGCCGGACATCCACGTTCCCGGCAGTGATCCTGCTCGACCTTACCATGCCGCGTATGGACGGCTTCGAATTCCTGCGCCGGATGAAAACGTTGCCTGATCTGGCGACCATCCCCGTGGTGGTATTGACGACTTCGGAGTTTAATGGCGATATCAGTCAGAGCTATGCGCTGGGGGCCAACAGTTGTATCACCAAGCCCGGCGATTTTGAGCGGTTGGTCGAAATCGCACGCGCGGTCGATCTCTACTGGCGCCGGCTCAATAGGATCCCTGAGAGAAGGTAGGCAGTCATGCGGGGGGGCCTCACTTTTAGCCGATTTAGCCGACTGTCAGTCCATCATAAAGTTGTCCTGATCCTCGCCGTCATGGTCCTGCCGGTCATTGCGATGATGACGCTCTACTTGACTACCATCCGACAGTTGCTGGCGGTCCAAGAAGAGGTGGGTCACCTTTTGGAAGTGCAGGCGCAAACGGATTTAATTATTGAACAGATCGTGGATGTCCAGGACGGGTTCCGCGGGTTTGTCTTAACACGAAACGAAAAATTCCTGGATCCTTACTATCAGGCTGAGGAGAGCTTTGATCCTACAATCCACGTACTTGAAGAATTGATCCGCAAGGATGCAGATCAACTACGTCGTGTAACCGAGATTGAGAAAAGCGTTCGCTCTCTCCTTCAGAAGAAGCGACGGCTCATCGATAATGTCAGACTGGGCCAAATGGGTCCTGTGCGGGCCCACATCGAGTCGGGCGAAGGACAGACAGCTCTCTCCCGTATCCGGGCTGACCTCGACGCCTTCGAGAGCATCCAGAAAAAAATCCTGATCGATCAGCGGGCCCGTGCGGCCCAGTTGGCGTCTCTAACCCGATACGGTCTGGCTGGCGTCGTCATTGGCATCCTGTTCCTGTGGTGGCTTGCCAGCCGCTTGCTTGCCCGTACTATTACCGATCCACTCGCGACTCTGACGGCCATAGCGCAGGAGTTCGGCAGCGGGCGGGCGGTCGACCGCATCCCGGTCGCCTCAACCGATGAACTGGGGCACCTCGCCAGGACGATGGAGGAAATGCAAGAGCGGATCTCCTGCCACATCAGCCAGATGGAAGCCTTCCAGGCGATCGGGCAGGACATTATCACCATCGGGCCAGACGGCCTTGAAGGCGTGCTGAAACGGATCGCGGAGACGGCAGGCAGCATGCTCAGCGTGGACCTCTGTCTTGTTCTGCTGTGGGATGAGACGATCGGGTGCTGGAAGGTGGGTGCGGCATCGGGTCACTGGCACGACCTGCTCTGCCGGTCAGTCTTGATTCGAGAGGAAACACCGATCTCATTCAAGGCCCTGACCACGGGGAGTCCCCAAGTCGTGGATGATCTGGAGGCCAGGCCCGA
>DASQRT010000301.1:0-3126 GCA_035642795.1 Nitrospirales bacterium | reverse complement strand
AAGCCGACCCAGCACAGCGTCAACAAACTGCGGGAGATCGGTATCCAGCCCAACATTCTCCTCTGCCGGACGGACCGGTTCCTGCCCCCCGAGCTGAAAGAGAAAATCGCCCTCTTCTGTAACCTCCAAAAAGATGAAGTGATCACGGCGAAGGACGTGGACACGCCCTACGAGGTGCCGCTCGTCTTCCACAAGGAGGGGCTCGATCGCCTGATCGTGGAGCGGCTACGGCTTCAGCTCGGCGAGCCCGATCTGCGTGAATGGGACAGTCTGGTCCAGCGGATCAAGTACCCGCAGCACGAAGTGACCATCGCCTTGGTCGGGAAGTACGTCGGCCTCAAGGAATCCTACAAGAGCCTGACCGAAGCCCTCGTGCACGGCGGTATCGACTCGGCGACACGTCCGCTCATTCACTGGGTGGAGTCCGAGGACATCGAGCGCCGTGGCGCCGAGCGCGTGCTGGCCGACGTGGATGGCATCATCGTGCCCGGCGGCTTCGGCGGGCGGGGCATCGAAGGCAAGATCTCGGCGATCCGCCACGCCCGGGAGAAGCAGGTGCCCTTCCTCGGTCTGTGTCTCGGGATGCAGTGCGCGGTGATCGAGTTCGCCCGGAACGTGGCCGGCCTCCGCGACGCCAACAGCTCGGAATTCGTCCCGGACGGGCCAACCTCCGTCATTGACCTCATGTCCGACCAGCGCAAGGTCGAGGAGAAGGGGGGGACCATGCGCTTGGGCGCCTATCCCTGCGTGCTGGAAAAGGGCTCCCGCGCCCACGAGGCATACGGCCGCACGGAGGTCCTGGAACGCCACCGGCACCGGTATGAGTTCAACAACGCCTACCGGGACCGGCTGACCAAACACGGGCTGGTGCTCAGCGGGCTGTCACCCGACGGGCGGCTGGTGGAGATCATTGAGCTGCCGCACCATCCCTGGTTCGTCGCCACGCAATTCCATCCGGAGTTCAACTCGCGGCCGCGCCGGCCCCACCCCCTGTTCCAGGGATTCATGCGGGCGGCGCTGCAGCATAAGGTCGGCGGATGAGCGAGCCCATGCAGACGATCGAGATCGCCGGACTTAAGGTCGGGGAGGGGCTACCCCATCTCGTGATCGCCGGCCCGTGCGTCATCGAGGACGCGGGCCTGGTCATGGAGACCGCCAAGGAGCTGAAGCGGATCACTGGAGACTTAAAGCTCCCCTTTATCTTCAAGTCGTCCTACGATAAGGCCAACCGCAGTTCCGGCCAATCGTTCCGCGGGCCGGGGCTCAAGAAGGGGCTGGAGGTGTTGAGCCGTGTGCGGGAAGCGGTGGGGGTTCCCATTTTGTCAGACGTGCACACGCCCGAAGAAGCTTCCGAAGCCGGGCACGTTCTGGATGTCCTCCAGATCCCAGCCTTCCTGTGCCGGCAAACCGACCTAATCGTCGCCGCCGCGCGGACGGGGCGGGTGGTCAACGTCAAAAAGGGACAGTTTCTCGCCCCGTGGGACATGGCCAACGTGGTGCAAAAAATCGAGGCGGCGGGGAACCGGCGGATCCTCCTGACCGAACGCGGCGCCTCGTTCGGGTACAACAACCTCGTCACGGACTTCCGGTCGCTGCCGATCATGCGTCGGTTCGGCTATCCGGTCATCTTCGACGCGACCCACAGTGTCCAGTTGCCGGGCGGGGCGGGCACACATTCGTCCGGCCAGCGGGAATTCGTGGCACCGCTCGCCCGGGCCGCCGTGGCCGTCGGGTGCGAAGGACTCTTCATGGAAGTCCATCCGGATCCTGATCGCGCCCTCTCGGACGGACCGAACATGGTCTCCCTGCGGGAGGTGCGCGCGTTGCTAGATCAGATCATCCGCGTGGCGGCGGCCATCGGACGCGTGCCGGTGTAGAAAGAGGGGAGGCGGGCCATCGCTCTCTCAGAGCAACAGATCCTCCTCGGTCAGACGCACGGGCAGGCTGCTCCGCGGAGGCGGGCTGCTCTGCTGCGCCATGTGCCGAACGCGATCACGGTCAGCCGTATCCTGCTGATTCCTGTCTTTGTCCTCGTCTTCTTGGAACCGACGCCCAATCGCGCACTGGCCGCAGCAGCCGTCTTCGGCTTGGCGGCCTTGACCGACGCCGTGGACGGCTACATCGCCCGGCGGTGGGGGGATGTCACACGCCTGGGCAAGCTGCTGGATCCGATCGCTGACAAGCTTCTGGTGCTGACTGCCCTCTTCCTCCTGGTGGACCAAGGTCTGGTGGAGGCATGGATCGCCATCGTGCTGGCTGGCCGCGAGCTGGCCGTCACCGGCTTGCGGGCCGTGGCCGCCCGGGAGGGAATCGTCCTGGCCGCCGAGACGACCGGCAAGCTCAAGATGGCGGCTCAAGTTGTGGCCATTCTACTGTTGATCCTGGATGAGACCATGCCCAGTGTGCTCAAGCTGTATTACTGGGGGACGGTCGTCCTGCTCGTGTCATTGGTCCTCTCGCTCGTGTCCGCCGCCCAGTATGTCCGGCAGTTCGTCACGTCCGTGCTCCCGCGGGATGGCACGAATTCCCGCTCCTCCTGATGGACACAGACCTCGCTTCTTCGCTCGCGATCGGCTATCTCCTCGGAGCCTTTCCCGTCGGCATTTTTGCAGGACGTGTGTTGGGGGGGATCGACCCGCGCGAAGCTGGCAGTCGCAACATCGGATTTACCAACGTGCTCAGGGTGGCCGGCAAAGCCGCTGGTGTCGTCACGCTGATCGGCGACATGGGGAAGGGGGCCTTGGCGGTGCTGATCGCCCGGCACCTTCTCGGAGCTGCAGGCAGTGATTGGGAACTGGCTGCAGGCGGTGCTGCCATCCTGGGACACATGTTCCCCGTGTTTCTAAGGTTCAAAGGGGGCAAAGGTGTGGCGACCGCCCTGGGCGTGCTCTTGGCCGTCGACTGGACCGTGGGGGGCAGCTTGGCGGTCGTGTGGCTCATGAGCATAGCGATCTGGCGGATCTCGTCGTTGGCGGCCTTGCTCGCCTTCGGGAGCCTTCCGCTTTGGGTGTGGCTCTTCCATCCCGACGCACCAATGGCGATGTTCGCCATCGGTACGACAGTCTTGATTGCCTATCGGCATCGCAATAATATCGAGCGTCTTTGGTCAGGGACAGAATCTAGAAT
>DASQRT010000300.1:0-5749 GCA_035642795.1 Nitrospirales bacterium | reverse complement strand
GGTTCTCCCACCAGCGCGCCGGCAGGACCTCCCCAAGCACGACCGTGACCCACGAACCAGGATTTTCCACCCGGACCTTTTCGATGTAGTCGAGCAATGGAAATAGGAACGACCGATAGGGGGAGGGCAGGATCACCAGGGGAGAGCCGGCCCCCCACTTTCCCCAGTCTTCCTTGATGCGGGCCGTCTCCTCGGGATCGACGTCCACGTGGACCGCGCGGATGTCATGGGCCTGCTGGCGGGCATAGTCCAAGGCGATGACGACCGCCCGGTTGACGCTCCCGACCGGCATCACCACGATGTTCGGCGGCGGGTGCTTGGGCCGATCGTACATGGTCAGCGAGAGCTGCCAGTCGGCCATCTTGTAGTGCCATTGGATCTTCTTGAACATGCCGATGAGGAGCGGGATCAGAAAGATCACCACCCAGGCGCCATGCGTGAACTTCGTGATGGCCAGGACCACGGTGGCCACGCCGGTCGCGAGGGCGCCGGTCAGATTGATCACGAACTTCTTCCGCCAGCCGCGGCCTTTTCGGTCCAGCCAATGCCGGACCATCCCCGCCTGGGAGAGGGTGAAGGACAAGAAGACCCCGATGGCGTACAGAGGGATCAACGCGTGCGTGTCGCCCTGAAAGATGATCAGCAGGAGCGCCGCGCTCAGCCCCAAGATGAAAATCCCGTTCGAGAATGCCAGCCGGTCACCGACATTGCGCATCTGGTGCGGCAGAAAGCTGTCCTGCGCCAGCAGGGAGGCCAGGCGCGGAAAGCCGTTGTAGCTCGTGTTCGCCGCGAGGATCAAGATCAGCATCGTCGCGACCTGCATGAAATAGTACAGGGCGCCCCCGCCGAGCGAGATTCTGGCAATCTGGGAAATCAGGGTCTCTTCTTCGCGCGGCACGACCCCGTAGATATGGGCGAGGATGGTGATCCCGAGGAACAGGCCACCCAAGATCGTGGCCATCCAAATCATGGTGGTCGCGGCATTCTTCGACGCTGGGTCCCGAAAGGCCGGCACGCCGTTGGAGATCGCCTCAATGCCGGTCAAGGCGGTGCAGCCGGAGGAGAACGCGCGAAGAAGCAGAAACAGGGTAAGTCCTTCCACCGCCGGAACGGACGGGAGCGGATGTACCGCCTGAGCGCCGAAGAGCGACCGCCCTATGCCAATGAGGATCACCAAACCCAGGCCGCCGACGAACATGTAGGTCGGCAAGGCGAAGATCTTGCCTGATTCCCGCACGCCTCGCAGGTTACCCCAGGTCAAGATGGCAATCGCCAGGATGCCCAACCCGACACGGTGCTCATGCAACTCCGGCACCGCCGAGGTAATCGCGGCGATTCCCGCCGCGACACTCACGGCCACGGTGAGGATATAATCGATCAGCAGGGCCGCGGCCGCGACAAGCCCCGGGGGCTCACCCAGGGTCGACTTGGCCACGACATACGCCCCACCGCCAGACGGATAGGCGTAGATGGTCTGGCGGTAGGACGCGGCAAGAATGGCCACCAATCCGACGATCACGATGCTGATCCCGATCGAGTGGTGCAGGGCGGCCGTTCCGGCCAGGACTAGGACGAGGAGGATTTCCTCGGTGGCATAGGCGACTGAGGACAGCGGGTCCGACGAGAAGATCGCGAGCGCGACGGGATTCGACAGCCGCTCGTGGACGGCCTGCTTGGTCGCGAGAGGACGGCCGAGCAACCAGCGCTTAAGCCACATCGACGACTACGCTCGCTATGCTTCGGTAAAGAACCACGTTAAGACACGGGCTAGGACTGGTCGGCAGGCTCCATTTTCGTCCTCGGTTCATAGGGCCATTCCAACTCAGCCGTTCCAGCCGGTTTCACGGAAGTTTCAATCATACTTCTAACTAATGAACCATGTCCAAATCTCAAGTGGAGCAAGACACCTACTGCTGGCTGAACCCCAGCTCTCCCCGCAACAGAGAAGCCTTAAACTCTTGCTTGGTCAAGGAGTCACCTAATGATTCCATGATCTCGGCCAAGTTGAGCTCGAGTTGAGACTCCTTCTTATCGCGGATCGTCTCGGGTAGCTCTTTGAGTGCGCCCCAGACATAGACCGACTCGTCCATCGACCGCCAGATCGGGTACCCCTGGATGGTTTCGAAGGCGCGTGCTTCAACCCGCACGGGCTGGAATGCGATGCCAAACAGGTAGCCCCCTCCAAACCAGAGTCGGCGCCGCCTCGCACCATCTGTCAACGGCGCTCGGAAACTGGTGTGGCCGTTGGTGCTGCCGTGTCATCCGGGCGGTTCCACCATCCGCCGCCGAGCGCCTGGAACAGCGCGGCCGTGTCGGCAAAACGGGTGGTCTGCGCCTGCACGCGAGTGATCACCGCCTGCTTATAGGCCTGCTGGGCGCTGAGCAGCGCAAGGTAGTTGACTAATCCGAGCTGCTGCTGCTTGAGCACAAGATCGAGGGTCACCTTGGTGGCACGCTCAGCGGCGACCGCCGCGTTGAGGCTCTCGGCATCTGACTGAAGCGCATAGAGCGTGTCCGCCACGTTCTGAAAGGCAGCGATGACCGTGCCTTGATACTGTGCTCCGGCCTGTTTGAGTGCCTCTTCCGCCGCGCGCTGTCTGTGAAGCAACGTACCCCCAGCAAAGATTGGCTGGGTCACGTTACCGATACTATTCCAGAAAGGCCCGCCGGGACTAAACATCTCGGTAAACACTGCTGCCGTTCCTCCCAGCGCCCCGGTTATCGTAAATTGCGGCAAACGATTGGCGACAGCAACGCCGACCTGAGCGCTGGCGGCGTGCAGCTGTGCCTCGGCAGCGCGCACGTCCGGGCGTTGCTCCACGAGTTTGGAAGGGAGGCTCACCGGCAGGTCCTGCGGCAGGTGCAGCGCCGAGAGTTCGAACGTCTCCTCCGGCTCGTCGCTGGGGAAACGGCCCGCCAGGGCCGTCAGCAGGTCGCGCGTTTGCTCCAACTGCTTCCGCAACGGCGGCAGCGTCTGCTGCACCTGCGCGAGCGCGGCTTCCTGCGCCGCCACGTCAAGCCTTGCCACATACCCGAGCTCGAACTGGCGCCGCAGTAACTCAAGCGACTTGGTGCTGATCGCGATGATGTGCGTCGTCGCCGCGACCTGCGCCCGCAACGACGCTTCTTGCACGGCCGCAGCGACCAAGTTCGACGTCAAAGTCAGGTACGTGGCCTCAAGCAGGAAGCGCTGAGACTCGGCCAGTGCGCTCAGCGACTCCACCTCTCTTCGATTGCCGCCAAAGACGTCCGGGACATAGCCCACGGTGAGTTGAGCGGTGTGAAAGTTGAAGGTGACCGGACCGTTGAATGGCGCCGGACCGCCTGGGTTCATAAATGTTGATATCACAGTACCATTGCCCTGTATCCCCGGTGAATTCCCGCCCAAATTGCCCGCCAGTTGTTGACGTTCCACGGTGTAACCAGCGGCAATCGTTGGATAGAAAAAACCCTGCTGCGCGTAAACGAACTCGTTTGCCTGCCGCAGCGCCGCCTGCGCCGCGACGATGGTTGGATTGGCCTTGAGGGCCTTCTCGATCAGAGCGTTCAGCTGTGGCGACTGGAACAGTGTCCACCACTGCTGCGAGATGTCCCGGTTTTGGACAAACCGTTGTTCCTCGCCGCCGGCGATGTCCGCCGACGCCGTCTTCGCGACCAAGGGCTGTCGAGTGTAGTCATTGACGGCCGGAGCGTCGGGACGCTGAAAATCCGGTCCCACCGCGCAGCCTGAAACCAGCGCCAAGGCCGCCAAAGCGGCCAGCGCGCCGGGAAACTGCCTTGCGGACAGGTGATACACAACGAGCGGCATCATTTCGTGGCCCTCCATTTCCCTTATCAGTGCTTTGCCCGGATTCCCGTTCCGTTCACGCTTGCACTGCCTCCCCGGATTCCCGTTCCGTTGATGCTTGCACTGCCCTTGCCCCCACCGGGCCCCGGCCCCTCCGCCTTGCCCGATGCGCTAGTCAGCCCTCCGTGCTTGGTCGCTGGGCCTGGCGCGGCATGTCCGGCATTGGTCGCCACCGGGCCCCCACCGGGCCCCGGCCCCCCAGCCTTGCCCGATGCGCTGGTCAGCCCTCCGTTCTTGGGCGACGGACCTTGCGCGGCAAATCCGGCATTCGTCGCCACCGTGCCAAGAAGGAGCACGACAAATACATAACCATACATCTTCATTCGCGGCTCCTTTTTCTTTCGTGACGTGGTCCTGCCTTCACTGATCTGCGCCGTTCGGTCGCCCGAGTCCGGGGGCAGGCTTTGCGGATGGGTCCTCCCCTCGGGACGCCGCAGTGTCGCCGTCATCGCGCCGCCCGAGGAACACCACGCACAGCGCCGGCACGACCACGAGCAACAACAGCGGACCAATCAGCAAGCCGCCGACGACCACCGTCGCCAAGGGGCGTTGCACCTGGCTGCCGATGCCTGTCGAGATCGCAGCCGGGAGCAGGCCGATGCAGGCAGACAGCGCAGTCATCAGCATCGGCCGCATGCGCTGGGACGCGGCGTGGGACATGCCTTCGATGCTGTGCATGCGACCAATCGCAGGGTATGGACGTGGCTTGCGCATGACCTCGTTGTAGTAGGTGATCAGCAAAATGCCGTTCATGACCGAAATGCCGAACAGCGACACGAACCCGATGGCGGCGGAGATACTGAAATTGAGCCCGGTGACAAACAGCGCCAGTACACCGCCCGCGACCGCAAACGGGATGCCGACCAGCGCAAGCAGGCTGTCACGTACCGAATTGAACAGGCCATACAGCAGGACCATGATCAGAAGGAGACTCAGCGGGACGATCACCTCGAGCCGCTTTTTTGCCTGCTGCAGTGCATCGAATTCCCCGGCCCACTCGATCCGATACCCTTCCGGGAGCTTCACGGTCCGCGCAATCTGTCCCTCCGCATCGGCCACGGTGCCCTCGAGGTCGCGGCCGCGGACGCTGAATTTGATGGGGATGAACCGCTGATTGCGTTCGTGATAGATATACGATGCGCCCGTATCCAGGGTGATCGTCGCGAGCTCGCTCAACGGAATGTATGCGTTTGCGCCGCTGCTGGTCTGAAAACCAACCTTGATGTTGCGCGCCCGGTCCACGCTGTTTCGGTACTCGGGCGCGACGCGGACGATCAGGGCGAATTGGCGCTCGCCTTCCAACACCGTGGTCGCCTGCGTGCCTCCCAAAGCTGCCTGGATCACGGTGTTGATATCGCCGGAATTGAGGCCGTAGCGGGCAGCGACCTCACGATCCACTGTGATATTCAGATTCGGCTGACCCAGGACCCGAAAGATGCCGAGATCGGTGACCCCCCTGACCTGGTCCATGATTTTCAGTACCTGAGTGGCGATCTGTTCCAGCGTCGCCAGATCGCTGCCGATGATCTTGACTGAGTTGGCGCCCTTGACGCCCGATAGACCTTCTTCAATGTTGTCCTGGATGTATTGCGAGAAGTTGAACGTAATGCCAGTGAACTCGTCGGAGAACTGCTTTTGCAGCTCTACGATCAGCTTGTCTTTCGTAAGGCCCGGGGTCCACTGGTCCATCGGCTTCAACGGCGCGAAGAACTCGGCATTGGAGAAACCTGCAGCATCGCTGCCGTCGTCAGGCCGGCCATGCTGGGAGACGACCGTGATGACTTCCGGGCGGGACTTCAAGATCTGACGGATACGGTCCACCACCGGCATGCCGGCTTCCAGCGAGATCGTCGGCGGCATGGTGGCACGTATCCAGAGATTGCCTTCCTCCAGGATGGGCAG
>DASQRT010000299.1:0-2211 GCA_035642795.1 Nitrospirales bacterium | reverse complement strand
GCTTGCCTGTGGGGCGGCACGCCTTCCCCTGCGATGCCCACGACGCAGTTGCTCCTGTGCGGAAACCGCTGGCGGCACTGCGGGTTCACCGTGGACCAGGTGCTGGGTCTCATCGAAGTGGATCCGTGGCAGATTCGGCCTTTGCCGCCACATTTCACGTGGGAGGAACGGACGTGGTTCAACGGATTCTTCCTGTTCCGGGATACGCTGGCCTTGTGGGTCAACCCCGACTGGTTGCTCGCACCCGGCAAAGGTGCCGACGCGACCGAGAGCTTCGTGGACACCGCGACGTTCATCACCGAGGGCCCATGTCTGACGGGGGATGTCATAGAACTGGAAGTCATGGATGTTGAGAGGGCAGAGTAAAGAAACCGCTAAGCGCGCTACGAACTGGTCACTGATGGTGTTCTCCATCGGCGGCCAGCTCCTCGCGGCTCGGACCGAAGAAGTCGGCGGCGTCCGGCCGTGGACCGACCCCATGCCGGTCCCGAGCCATACCCCGCATATGAACGCTCTCTTGCGGCACGACGAGAAAGTGCTTCCGGTCTACGATCTGGCCGCGCGGTTGAAACAGCAGGTCCGCGGGACGCCGCCGCTGTGCCTGATCGTCAAACGGGAAGACGGGCTAATGGCGGTGTGCATCGACGGAAGCCTCCCGACGCTCATGACGATCGACCCCAAGACGCTCCAGCCGCCTGCTGAACCCGGCCCGGACATCCTGGGGTGCTGCGTGATCGAGGGGAAAACCGTCCCGCTCTACTCGTTGGCCAAGCTGGGGATGCCCACAACGACTCATGCTGTGTGACGAAGGAGGACCATGCCAACGATCTTAGTTGTCGACGATAGTCTCAGCGTTCGGAAGGTCGCCGAGCGGCAACTGACCGAGGCCGGACTTGAAGTGGCGCTGGTATCCAACGGCGAGGAAGCCTTAAATTGGTTGACCAATCGGCGACCGGACCTGGTCATCGCGGACGTCATCATGCCGGACAAGAGCGGGTTTGAGGTCTGCGCGTTCGTCAGATCGAACGCCGCCCTGGCGGACACGCCGGTGATCCTGGTGTCGGGGTTCGTGGATGAGGAGGTCACGCGGCAGGCCGAGGCCTGCCGGGCCGACGGCATTATCAAGAAACCCTTCCAAGGGGCCATCCTGCGCGAGCGAGTCCTCGAATTGCTGTCCGGGCGAAAGGCTCACTCGCCGCAGGCGCCGGCGCGCGCCCCGGCGGCGCCGGGCGAGGATCTCGGCCGGGCAGCGCGCGACAGCACCACATCAGCCATTCATGTCTTGGAAAAACGCCTAGCGGAGCAGGAAAAAGCGTTAGGACAGGCATCCACGCTTGTCCAGGACCTGGCAGACCGGCTCGCGGAAGCCGAAAAGCAGACGGCTGATCTGCAGAAACGACTGGCGGAGCTGGAGCCGGCCGCCGCTTCGGCAGAAAAACTCCAGCAGCTGCTGGGAGAATTCATCCGCCAAGCTGAGCAAACCTTGGGCAGACACGGATCATGACCGCATCGTTGGCTCCTCTCGACCCGCAGTCGGAGAACGGACAGCGGAAGCGATAGAGTCGGCGCACATCTATGGACACGAGCGAAGACCAGTTTCAAGAAGAAGTCCTCCAGCTGTTTGCCGAAGAGGGATTGGAGTGGATCAAGCAGATCAAGATCGCCCTGCAAGAGCTGGAGAGCGGGGCGACACCGGATAAGGAAAAGAAACATTACGACATCATCCTCCGCAGCCTGACCAACCTCATGGGCTCGGCCGCCACCGTCGAGCTGGCCGCGCTCCAGAAACTCACCCTCGCATTGGTTCCGCTCCTGCAAGCCATGCAGACCAAAAAAGTCGCCGCCAAGCCAGAGCACTTCGCCATGATCCGGCAGGGGATCGCGCTCATGACCGCCGCCGTGCAAGTCCTGCATATGGCGTCGCAGCGAACGATCGTCAAGGCCAATCTCGAAAGCATCATGCAGCTCCAAGCGGACGGCCTGCAGCGAGCGGTCGCCAAAGTGCACGGGGTCTCGAAGGCGGCTGCGCCCGCCACGAAACGGTCCGTCAGCCCCGAAGGCACCTACCTGGGGAAAATCGTGCAGGCGCTGCTGGACCTCAAGCACGCGCGTCCCTCATCGTTGGAGCCCAGCAGGAACCTGATCGAGCTCGTGCTCCGCAGATTGCACCGGCTGTCTGACCAGGAATCGTCGGAGGTCACGGCCGCCTCG
>DASQRT010000298.1:0-2628 GCA_035642795.1 Nitrospirales bacterium | reverse complement strand
CCCATCGGAGTGCTGAGGAATCGGGTAGTCAAGCAAGAGAGGCGGCCATGAGCGTCAAGACGATGGATGAGCGTACGCTTAACGATCTGCTCGCTCGGCACCGTGAGTTGTATGACGGGCCGGCGATCGACCCCAAACTCAAGGGCATCATCCGCGACGCGCCGTGCTCGAAGCTCTCGGACTGGGACATCCACCGGATGCTCAGGACATCCCGCTCGGTCTTCTTCGACACGCACGTCGAGGTGGTCTCGGGCCACCACACGGCGACCTATCTCCGGTTCGCCTCCATGGCGCGGTTCCCGCAACTGGTCCGGCTGATCGTGCGGGACATGGCCGACTGGGTTCGCCAAACGTTTCAGAAGAACCCGATCGTCGGAATCATCTCCACGGCGTCGGAGGCGCGGCTGCTGGTAGACGGTGTGGCGGGCCTCCTCAAAAGCGAGATGCCGGTCCGCGTGGTACTGACTCCCTACAGTGCGGAGACCGGCAAGATCGGCACGGAGGTGAGCCCTGCCTCAATCAAGCCCGGCGAGCGGTTTCTTGCGCTGAACGACGTGACGACGCGGGGCAATTGCGTCAGCAAGCTGGGCTCGGTCGTCACTGAACATGGGGGCGTGCTGGCCGGCATGATGGTCTTCGCCCGCCGCGACAGCGGGCAGTTCCCGCTGATGGGCGAACTGACTGCGAAGTATCCCTTCTATTACACGGCTGACCTCGACATGCCGCAGTGGGAGCCGAAGGCGTGCCCGCTGTGCGGAGCGAAGAAACCACTGCTGTCCTGGAAAGACATGCCGGAGTTTTAATCGCAACTAGGGGGGCGCTATGGATGTCTTGGAAACTTGGAAGACAGTCAAACGAGCCGACCTGTTGCAGATGTACTACTACCTGCGCCTGACGCGGACGCTGGAGGACCGAATCACTGCCCTGTACCGGCAGGGTCGGATCGTCGGCGGGGTCTATACTAGCAACGGGATGGAGGCAATCGCCGTCGGCTACGCCTCGGCGCTGGAGCGGGACGACATCATCGCGCCGTTCCATCGTGACATGGGGGCGTTCCTGGTGCGCGGGATCACGCCCGGCGAGGTCGTCGCCCAGTACCTCGGCAAGCGCACGGGTCCCACGAAAGGCAAGGACGGTAACGTCCATATCGGCGATCTCAAGCGCGGCGTCATCGGGTTCGTCAGCCACTTGGCTGACAACCTGCCGGTCGCTACCGGCGTGGCGCTGGCGTTCCGGCTGCGCGGCGAGTCCCGCGTGGTCGTCGCGAACACCGGCGACGGCGGCACCAGCCGGGGGGACTTCCACGAGGCGATGAACTTCGCGGCTGTCCGCAAGCTCCCGGTCGTCTTCTTCTGCAACAACAACCAGTACGCCTACTCGACGCCGCTGCGGTTGCAGATGGCCGCCACGGATGTGGTCGACCGCGCGAAGGCTTACGGCATGCCGGGTGAGATTGTGGACGGCAACGACGTGGCCGCTGCCTATCTGGCCGCGAAGCGTGCCATCCAGAGGGCTCGGGCCGGCGAAGGCCCGACCTTCATTGAATGCAAGACGATGCGCATGCACGGCCACTCCGAGCATGACTCTGCCAAGTACGTCCCGCGCGAGCTGCTGGAGGAATGGAAGAAGAAGGATCCAATCCTCAAGGCGGAGCAGATGCTCAAGCAGCTGGGCTATGCCGATGAAGCGACCTTCCGGGAGGTCGGGGAGCGGGTCGCGAAGGAAGTGGAGGCCGGTGTGGAGTTCGCTGAGAAGAGTCCTATGCCGGAAGGGCCGGAGACGTTAAAAGGGGTGTTTGCGACGGATGAGGAGGTCGAACCATGACCACGGCCACGACAGCGGGACGGGAAGTCACCTACCTCGAAGCGATCTCGCAGGCGCTCGATGAAGAAATGACCCGCGACGAACGGGTATTTCTGATGGGCGAGGACATCGGCCCGTACGGCGGAGCCTTCCGGATCACGGAGGGGTTCCAGCAGAAGTACGGGGAGTGGCGGGTGCTGGACACGCCGCTGTCCGAGTCCGGGTTCGTGGGTGCCGCCATCGGCGCGGCCATGATGGGGATGCGTCCCGTGGTCGAGATGCAGTTCGCCGACTTCATCTCCTGCGCGTTCGACCAGATCACCGAGGTGGCGGCGAAGAACCACTATCGCTGGGGCGCGTCGGTGCCCCTGGTGATCCGAGCGCCGTTCGGCGGCGGCGTGCACGGCGGGCCATTCCATTCGGAATGTCCAGAGGGCTGGTTCTTCCATTCTCCAGGCCTCAAGCTCGTCGCGCCGTCCACTCCGTACGATGCCAAGGGGCTGCTGAAGGCCGCGATCCGGGACCCCAACCCCGTCATCTATTTCGAGCACAAGTTCCTCTATCGCCGGATCAAAGCCGTGCTGCCGACCGAGGACTTCATCGTCCCGATCGGCAAAGCCGACGTGAAGCGCGCCGGCTCGGATGTCTCCGTCATCACCTATGGCGCGATGGTCCACCTGGCACTGGAGGCGGCAGAGCTGCTGGCCAGTGACGGCATCGAACTGGAAGTGGTGGACCTGCGGACGCTCATTCCGCTCGACAAGGAGACCATCTATCAGTCCGTCCGCAAGACTGGCAAGGCCATCACGTTGCATGAGGACAACA
>DASQRT010000297.1:0-5146 GCA_035642795.1 Nitrospirales bacterium | reverse complement strand
AAACCCGATGCCGATCTCGTTCACACACTCTTCGGCCCGTTCGGGCGGCAGATCGAGGCGTACCCCCAGAGCCTTCAGCACGTCTGAGCTGCCTGAGCGCGAGGAGACTGCGCGGTTGCCGTGCTTGGCCACGGTGATCCCTGCGCCCGCCACCACAAACGCGACCGCTGTGGACACGTTGAAGGTCGCCCCCCCGTCCCCGCCTGTCCCGCAGGTGTCCACGACCACCGGATCGGTCGTGCGGATGCGCAAGGCCTTCTCCCGCATCGCACGGGCGGAGCCTGTGATCTCGTCCACCGTCTCGCCCTTCATGCGGAGCGCGGTGACATAGGCCGCGATCTGCGCCGGCGTGGCTTGGCCTTCCATGATTTCGTGCATGGCGGCTTCGGCCTCGGCCTCCGTCAGGTCCAGCCGGTCCACGACTTTGGCGATGGCGTCTTTGAGCATAGGTGGAAGACTAGAGCGACAAGAAGTTGCGGAGCAAGTCCTTGCCCGGCCGCGTCAGGATGGACTCCGGATGGAACTGCACCCCTTCGACCGGAAGGGTCCGGTGGCGCAAGCCCATGATCTCGCCCTCGGCGGTCTCGGCCGAGATCTCCAGGCAAGACGGCAGGGTCTCCCGCCTGACGATCAGAGAGTGGTAGCGCGTCGCCTCGAACGGGTTCGGCAGATCCTTGAAGATCGTCTTGTCGTCGTGATTGATCTGGGACGTCTTTCCGTGCATCAGGCGCTCCGCGCGGACCACGTCACCGCCGAAGGCCTCGCCGATGCTCTGGTGACCCAGGCACACGCCCAGGATCGGCACGGTCCCGGCCATCCGCTTGATAGTCTCAATGGACACCCCCGCATCCTTCGGCGTGCACGGCCCCGGTGAGATCACGATCCGCGACGGTTTGAGCGCGGCGATCTCGTCCACCGTCATCGCGTCGTTGCGGACGACCTGCACGTCCTCCCCAAGCTCGCCGAGGTACTGGACGAGGTTGTAGGTGAACGAATCGTAGTTGTCGATCACCAGCAACATGGCTTAATCCAAGCCGCGCTCGGCCATTTCCACGGCCCGCATCATGGCCTTGGCCTTGTTGCAGGTCTCGACGTACTCGGCCTCGGGATCCGAATCCGCGACGATGCCGGCGCCCGCCTGGATGAAAGCCTGGCGCCGCTTGATCACTACGGTGCGGATGTTGATGCACGTATCCATGTTGCCCGAAAACCCGAAGTACCCGACCGCGCCCGCGTACGGCCCTCGGCGCGATGGCTCCAACTCCTCGATGATCTCCATGGCGCGGATCTTCGGCGCGCCGGACACCGTGCCAGCCGGAAAGCACGCCCGCAGCACGTCATAGGCGTCCCGCCCGGGGGCCAAGCGGCCTTCCACCTGGGAGACCAGATGCATGACGTGCGAGTACTGCTCCACGACCATGAGGTCTTTGACGCGGACGGTGCCGGGCCGCGCCACCCGCCCCACGTCGTTGCGCCCGAGATCCACCAGCATCACATGCTCGGCGCGCTCTTTGGCATTTGCCAGCAGCTCCTCCCGCAAGACCCGGTCCTCCTCCTCCGTACCCCCGCGCCGGCGAGTCCCGGCGATCGGCCGCAGCTGCACCAGGTCATCCTCGCATCGGACCAGCACCTCTGGCGACGCGCCCACCAGTTCCAGCTCGGGAAACCGGAGATAGTACATGTACGGCGAGGGGTTGATGACCCGCAGGGCCCGGTAGATGTCGAACGGCCGGGCCCGAATCGACGCCTGCCACCGTTGCGAGAGCACCCCCTGAAAGATGTCGCCGGCCTTGATGTACTCCTTCGTCTGCATCACTATCTTCTCGAAGTCTGCCTTGCTCATGTTGGAGGTGAAGGCAAGCGGCCGCCTGTGAGCGGGCTTTCGCGGGGCCGGCCGGCGGCCCGTGCGCAGCCGCGCGATCATCCCGTCGATCCGCCGGACCGCATCGGCATAGGCCCTTTTGTAGTCCCGATCCCTGACGTGCGCGTTGGCCACGACCCGGATCGTCTGCGCCACGTTGTCGAAGACCAACAGCGTGTCGGTGAGCAGGAAGCACATCAGGGGAAGCCCCAGCACGTCTTTGCGAAGTGACGGAAGCCGCTCGAACTGGCGGACGACGTCGTAGCTCAGATACCCCACTGCGCCCCCGCAGAACCGTGGCAGCCCAGGCACCTCGACCGGCCGGTACTCCGTCATGAGGTCGCGGAGACAGGCCAGCACGTCGGTCTTCACAGGAATCCTGCGACGGCGGCCGGCTGACAGCACCACTTCGCGGTCGCTGCCGTGCAACAGGATCGGCGAGCCGCTCCCCAAAAACGAGTAGCGAGCCCACTTTTCGCCACCCTCGACGCTCTCCAGCAGATAGGCGCACGGGCCGCACTCGATCTTGGCGAGCGCCGAAACCGGCGTCTCGAAGTCGGCCAGGACCTCGCGAGAAACTGGAATCAGGTTCCCTTGTTTGGCCAGCTCGCAAAACTCTTTGAAATCAGGGACGTAGCCGCCTAGATGCATGCGGCCACGGTATCACAGGCTTCCTCGGCGAGTCCACCTCTCCTCTACCGTTCGTAGAAATCCTTTTCTGGGGCGTCGTCGAAGTCATCCGTTTCATGCCCGCTGGCGCTTTCGCCTTCCAGACGCTCCTCCAGATCGGCCACGCGATTCCACACCGCTTCGACCTTCTCATCCAGCCGTGCCAGGCGGTCAGCGACCAACTTGTCCTGATCGCGCCGCGCCGCGCCCCCGTCGTGGCCTCCACCCGGGCGCTGGCTGAGCACGGCCTTGATCGCTTCCACCTCTCGGGCGAGGCGCTTGACTTCCGTAGCCAGGGCGCCGGCAGGGACTGCTTTCGCGGCTTGCGTCTTCACGTCTTTTGTCGTCACCTTCTCGGTGCGGAGGGCTTTGCCTCCTTTGGGGGCCCCCTTCACGGCTTTGTGCTTCCCCTGGGCAGGCATCGCGCTCCTTCCTCATCCAGTCTCAGCGATATGCAGGCTACGGCGTCAACCACCCTTGGTCGGCAAAACTGACATACTCATGGTCCCCGATAATAACGTGGTCAAGAACCCGAATGCCAATGATCTCCCCGGCCGAGACGAGGCGGTGAGTCAAGGCCCGGTCTTCCGGACTTGCCTCCGGATCTCCGCTCGGGTGATTGTGCACGAAGATGACGGCCGCGGCCGATTCCCTGATAGCCGGGACGAAGGCTTCCCGCGGATGCACGATACTCAGCGTCAAGCTCCCCTCCGACACCGTCACGTCCCGAATAATAGCGTTCTTGCCGTCCAGCAAGACCGCCTTGAAGACCTCCCGGCGAAGGTCCCGCATGAGGGGACGGTAGTGGCGGAACACGTCCTGGCTGGACGTCACCCGCTGCCCCGTGGACAGCGGAGCAGCCATGGCCCGCTTCCCGATTTCCAGCGATGCCTTGATGAGGGCGGCCTTGGCCGGCCCGACCCCGGGCACGGCGCAGAGTTCCCTGGCGCTCAACCGGGTGACACCTGGCAAGCCGTCGTGCCGATCCAGCAAGGCGACGCCGACATCCAGCGCCGTCCAGCCCTCGAACCCGGTTCCTAGCAGAATGGCAAGAAGCTGTCCATCCGTCAAGGTCTCCGCACCGTACCGAAGGAGCCGCTCACGGGGCCGCTCGTTCGGAGGCCAAGTCTCGATTCCCATCGCTTTCCCCATGTCATGCCCCCTTTACATTCCATCTGTGTATCCCCTTACACACCAGATGGACATTTTTGACACAGGGAAGGTCCGTTAAGTTAAACCTATAGGACCGTCTCCTCTCATAACTCTATGAAATCTCAAAAGCCGCATTTTGGGCACCTACCTTGCCTTCCTGCGGTCAACGGGTCTCCGATCACCGACAGGAGGACAGGAAGATGCAATGCAGGAAATGCAAAGGGCTCATGGTCAGGGAACGGTTTTCCGACTATTTCCTGATCGTCTACGCCTGGAAATGCATCAACTGCGGGGCGATCGTGGACTCCACCATCACCCATAACCAGAAAAAGCGGCCTGCGGAGGACCCCCGCGAGACCGTCTCCCAGTAACTCGCCGGTCGTCTTCCCGCCATCACCCATATAACGGGGAGACCTTTCCTCCCACACCCGTCGCCTTCCCTTATCGCGGTGTTTGCTGTGTTGTCAAGCCGCCGTGCTGGTTGTGCAAACCACGGGGGACCGTGTTAGACTCGCAACTATCATGCGCATCATCGGCGGCACATCACGCGGACGTCGCTTGTCTGGGCCCAGAGGCGCGGCGATCCGCCCCACGGCAGACCAGGTGAAAGAGGCCCTTTTCAATATCCTCGCGGACCGGATCGTCGGCGCGCGCTTCCTCGATCTCTTCGCGGGGACCGGCAACATCGGCCTCGAGGCGTTGAGCCGCGGGGCCACGCAGGCGACGTTCGTGGAGTCCAACCCGACCGCGTGCCGCCTGCTGGAGGCCAACGCCCGTCGGTGCGGCTTCGAGCGGGTGGCCGAGGTCCGTCCCGTTACAGTGTCTCGCTTCCTGAAGCACGCGCGCGGACCGGCCTACGACATCGTCTTTCTCGACCCGCCCTACCAGACACATAACTCGCGAAGGGTCTTGCCATCATTGGGAGGCGATGCTATCATTCACCCCCACGGCGTGGTGGTCGTCGAGCACTTCCATAAAACCCACCTGGACGATCGGATCGGACATTTGGCTCTCGTGAAAACGTACCGGTACGGGGACACCTGTCTGTCGCTGTACCAGCGCGATCGGGCTGAGGCCTCGGCGTGAGGATCGGCGTCTATCCGGGCACGTTCGACCCGATCACCAACGGGCACGTGGACCTCATCAACCGGGGTCTGCGCCTGTTCGACAAGATCTACGTGGCTGTGGCCGCAAACCCACAAAAGCATCCGGTGCTGGCCCTCAACGAGCGGGTGGAGCTGGTGCGCCTCGCCACCAAGGAGACTCCCCGTGTAGAAGTGGAGCCGTTTCAAGGTCTCCTGGTGGACTTCGTCCGCCAGCGGGGGGCTCATGCGGTGATCCGGGGGCTCCGTGCCGTATCGGACTTCGAGTTCGAACTGCAGATGGCACTCATGAACCGCAACCTAGACCAGAGTGTGGAGACCGTCTTCCTCATGCCCAGCCAGGAATACATCTATCTGACGT
>DASQRT010000296.1:0-4852 GCA_035642795.1 Nitrospirales bacterium | reverse complement strand
GCGATCAACGGCCGGGCGCCCTGCATGAACTGCCGGGCCCGCTGGGCCGAAATGATCACCAGCCGGCTCCGTGATTCGATCGGTAAGTCCTGATACTCGGGCAACAGCGATAACGCGTCCATTAACGATCCTCCTGTGTTTCCGACAAGGCCTGTTCCAAGAGGGACAGGTCCCACAGCGCCGTCCGGCTGCGCTCGGCCAGCACGATGGCTTCAAGTTGCCGCACGGAAAACTTAAAGTCATCGTTGATTATTACATAGGTATAGTCGCGATAATTCTTCACTTCATCACGAGCCTTTTTCAGCCGCCTGGCGATCTCGTCCGGCGCGTCCCCTTTCCGGTCCTCCAGGCTCCGGCGCAGCACCTCCAACGACGGCGGCAAAATATAGATCGACACCGCGTCCGGTTCATGCCGCCGGATCTGCAGGGCCCCCTGGGTATCGATGTCAAGGAGGACGTCGATCCCCTGCAAGATCCACTCCTTGATGGGGGCGCGAGGGGTCCCGTAGAGATGGCCGTAGACCTCGGCCCATTCCAGAAAGGCGCCTTCCTTGATCATGTCCCGGAACGTGGCTTCATCCACGAAGTGGTAGTGCCGGTCCGCGATTTCTGCCGGACGCGGCTTACGCGTGGTGTAGGAAACCGAGTAGCGCAAGTCCGGCAACTGGCTGACGAGCTCCTGACACAGGGACGTCTTGCCGGCACCGGACGGAGCCGACACCACAAATAGGATGCCCTGTCGGCGCTTCACACTGGCGTCCTTACTCGACATTCTGCACCTGCTCGCGGATCTTCTCGAGCTCCGCCTTCACAGCGACAACTTCCTGGGTCACCACCGTGTCGCCGACCTTCGACCCGATGGTGTTGATCTCGCGGTTCATCTCCTGCAACAGAGAATCCAGGCTCCGCCCCATCGGCTCGGTCTTGCGGAGGAACACCCGGAACTGGTCCAGATGGCTGTCCAAGCGGATCAGCTCTTCGCTCACGTCGCTGCGATCGGCCAGGAGCGCCACCTCCTGCGCCAAGCGGCTCTGATCCACGCTGTCCCTGCCCGCCCCCGCGTTCTCCAGAAGCCGTTTGATCCGTTCTTGCAGGCGCGCGGCACGCTCGTCCACGATGGCTGGGAGCCGTTGGCGGATCGTGCGTAGGCGCCCTTCCACCTCCTGCAATCGCGCCAGGAGGTCCCGCTCCAGCGTGTGGCCCTCATGGCGGCGCATCGCGTCGAGCGCTTTCAGCGCCCGGCCTAGCACGCGCTCCACCGCGCGGACCGCGCCCGGATCTTCGGCCGCCAGCTCCGCCGGCTTGATGACGTCCCGGAAGCCGGCGAGCAGGGTCGCATCCGGCGACCCTTTGAGCCCGAGCGCCCGCTGCAACTCCTTCAGCAACGCGTGATAGCGACGCGCGAGCGCCCTGTCCAGGACGATTCCGCGGCCGGGATCCCGTTCGCCGCTGAAGTTCACCGTGACATCCACGCGTCCGCGGGCCACACGGGCTTGGACCAGGCCGCGGATCCGGTCCTCATGGGCCTGCAAGGCGCGCGGCATTTTGGCCATCACCTCGCAGTGCCGGTGGTTGACCGAGCGGACCTCCACGGTGATCGGCGTACCCTTATGATGCCCTTCCGCACGACCGTAGCCCGTCATGCTCCGAATCATGCCGGCCGCTTTCCTTCCCATGGACAAAGATCGTACAGCTGGCACTCATGGCACTTGGGGAGGCGCGCCTGACAGATATGCCGTCCGTGGAGCAGCAACTGGTGCGAGGCCCTGGTCCAACTGCCCTTCGGCAACAGGCGTTGCAACGCGAATTCGATCTTCTCCGGATCGTCCGTGTCCACCAAGCCCAGCCGCCGGGTGACCCGCTTGACGTGGGTGTCGACCACCACCGACGGAACCCCAAAGCAATTGCCCAGGATGACGTTGGCTGTCTTCCGCCCGACGCCCGGAAGGGTGATCAACTCCTCCATGGTCCGGGGTACTTC
This sequence comes from Nitrospirales bacterium, assembly GCA_035642795.1. Taxonomy (GTDB): domain Bacteria; phylum Nitrospirota; class Nitrospiria; order Nitrospirales; family NS-4; genus NS-12. Next base: position 2,871 of record DASQRT010000296.1, on the reverse strand, counting down.
TCCGCCGAAGCGGCTGACCAGGGTCTGGCCGGTCTTGATGAGACTCCGGGCCTTCGCCTTGTAAAACCCGGTCGATCGAATCTCCTCTTCCAGTCTGGCCGGGTCCGCCTTCGCATAGTCCTTGGCCGTCTCATACCGGGCAAAGAGCCCCTTCGTCACCTGGTTTACCCGCTCATCCGTGCACTGGGCCGACAGGATGGTCGCCACCAGCAACTGGAGCGGCGTCTTATAGTGAAGCGCCACCTGGGGTCTCGGAAACTCTTCATCCAGCAGCTTTAGGAGCCGGTCCGTGGTCCCCAATGGCTCCCCCTCGTCGAAACCTCCGCAGGACCGACGGCCCAGGCCATCTATTTCATGACCGACCTACGTGCAAGTCACGAGACCGGGCGAGGCCATCTCCACGGAGGGACCCACAACTCTTGGAAAAGTGGGCCTATGCTAGCAGGAAAGGCCGGCCTGGGTCAAACTCCAGAGCTGCTTTTCGACCGCGTCCAGCAGGGGGAGCAGTGTGTCGGGCCGCACGGCCGAGACCGCCAGGCCGCCCAGGCGCGCGCTCAGCACCGTCGCCTGTGCCAGGTCTACCAGATCAGCCTTGTTCAGGACCAACAGGCGCGGTAGGCGATCAAGCCCCAGCTCCCGCAAAATGTCCTCCACGGCCACCACCTGCCGTTCCAGGGTCGGGCTGCTAAGGTCCGCCACATGGAGCAACAGGTCGGCGTCGCGCAGTTCCTCGAGCGTGGCGCGAAACGCGCCCATCAGTTCCTCGGGCAGATTCCGGATGAACCCGACCGTGTCGGTCACGATCGCTTCCCGCTCCTCCGGAAAGCGCAGGCGGCGGCTCGCCGTGTCCAGCGTTTCGAAGAGGCGGTTGTTCGCCGTCACCCGGCTGCGCGTCAAGACGTTCAGCAGCGTGGACTTGCCGGCGTTGGTGTAGCCCACGATCGAGATGATCGGCACCGCCCGACGCAGGCGCCGGGCCCGCTGCTGCATGCGGGTCCGCGCCAGCGCCTCCATCTGCTTCTCGAGGTGGCTGATGCGGTCCCGCACGCGGCGTCGATCCACTTCCAGTTTCGTCTCGCCGGGCCCGCGCCCGCCGATGCCCCCCGCCAACCTCGACATCGCCGTGCCGCGTCCGGTGAGGCGAGGCAGGAGGTACCGCAACTGCGCGAGCTCCACCTGCAGCTTGCCCTCACGGCTGTGCGCCCGCCGGCTGAAGATGTCGAGAATCAACTGGGTTCGGTCGATGACCTTCAAGTCGGTCACGGTGGCGATGGCCGTGGCCTGCGCGGGCGACAGGTTCTGATCGAAGACGAGGTAGTCCGCCCCGTGTTGCAAGGCCTTGATGACGACCTCCTTGAGCTTGCCGCTGCCCAGGAGGTACTTGGGATGCAGCGTCTGGGGCCGCTGAACGACCGTGTCCAGCACCATGAGGCCGGCCGAGCGGGCCAGATCGGCCAGCTCTGTCAGCGACTCTTCCTGATCGAAGTGGCTCTGCCGCGACACGCTGACCAGAATCGCCTGCTCTTGGAAGTCGTCCACGAGATGCGCGGTGCGGGTCCGGCTGAGCTCCTCTTCGAGCGCGCCGAGAAATTCGCCCAGGTGGACCTGGGAGTCCTGCACGGCGACCGGCGACCAGACCTCGTAGGATTTGCCGGCCGGATTCGGCGGGAGGATGGTCGCCGCGTACAGATGGCCCGGCTGGCCGTCGACGCGCACGCCGAGGGCCGCGATCAGGTCCAATCGCAGGAGCGCCAAGTCGGTCAGGTCGTCCTGACTCAACGGCTCGTCGCGCAGATGCGTATGGACCAGCCGAATACCGCGGAGCGATTGCCGGCCGAGGCGATAGTCCGAGAGGTCGGGCAAGACAACCTCTCGGTCGTTCCCGACGATGACGTCCTCGATCATGCCACGACGATTGATCAGGAGGCCGATCTGGCGCCCGATCTCGCGGGAGAGCCCCGTGCAGAACCGGGCCAGCTCCCAGGAGATGATGGCGTCTTCGGGCACCCGGCGGCGGTAGACATGCTCCAACCGCTTCAGTTGGCTGGGCTTGAGCCCGGTCAGGTTACCGTGAGGAGAAGGAATAGGACGCCCTCCTTGCGCTCGTCACCCTCCGATGACCCAGTCCGCTCGAGGTTCGAAATCCAGTGGCGCGACACGTCCTTCGCGCAACAGCCGTGCGCCGGCTGCAGCAATCATGGCCCCGTTGTCAGTGCAGTAGCGAACGGGGGGAATATGGACGGTGATCCCCTCATCGCGACCGCGCGCCTCGAACCGTCCCCGGAGCTGCGAGTTGGCGGCCACGCCGCCCGTCACCACGACGTCGCGCACGCCGCAGCGCTTGGCGGCAGCCAGCGATTTCTCCACCAAGACGTCCACGATGGCCTGCTGAAACCCAGCCGCCACGTCCGGCACATGCCAGGAACGCCCATCGGCCTCCCGATCCCGCAGGTAATACAGTAACGCGGTCTTGATGCCACTGAAGCTGAAGTTGAGGTCTTCGCACGTCGGGTACGGACGGGGGAATGGCGCCCGCGCCGGGTCACCCTCCTCCGCCAGCCGGTCGATCACGGGACCGCCGGGATAGCCCAAGCCGAGCATCTTTGCGGCCTTGTCGAAGGCCTCCCCTGCCGCGTCGTCCAGTGTCCGTCCCAGTAGCTCCGGCTCGCCCCACGTCTTAACGTGATAGAGATTCGTGTGGCCGCCCGAGGCGATCAGCGCCACGAAGGGCGGCGCCACGGCGCCAGCGCCCAAGCTGGCCGCGCAGAGATGGCCTTCCAGGTGATTGACGGGAAGTAACGGAATCTGCAGCGCGTAGGCCAAGGCCTTGCCGTAGGCGACGCCGACCAGGAGCGCGCCGATGAGTCCGGG
>DASQRT010000295.1:0-2682 GCA_035642795.1 Nitrospirales bacterium | reverse complement strand
AGTCGTAGTTGCTGGTCTTGCCCTGAACCATGGCCGCAAGGCGCTCCAGCCCCATGCCGGTGTCGATACTGGGTTTGGGGAGCTTCAGTTGTTCGCCATGTTCGTTCCTGAAGTACTCCATGAAGACCAGATTCCAGATCTCCATGACTCGGTCGCCTTCGCCGTTCGGGAACGGGTCACCCGGCACGCCGGCTCCCTGATCGTAATGGATTTCTGAGCACGGCCCGCAAGGGCCGGTGTCCGCCATCTGCCAGAAGTTGTCCTCCTCCCCGCATTTGACGATACGGGAGGCGGGGATCTTGATCTTCTTCTCCCAGACGGTGTAGGCCTCGTCGTCCTCCTTGTACACCGTCACCCACAACCGCTCCGGCGAGAGGTTGACGACGCGCGTCAGGTATTCCCATGCGAAATCGATTGCCTGTTCCTTGAAATAGTCCCCGAAGGAAAAGTTGCCGAGCATCTCGAAGAAGGTGTGGTGCCGGCCGGTATGGCCAACGTTCTCGAGATCGTTGTGCTTGCCGCCGGCCCGGACACACTTCTGACAGGAAGCCGCCCGGCTGTAAACACGTGGATCTTGGCCGAGGAAGACGCCCTTGAACTGGACCATGCCGGCGTTGGTGAAGAGCAGCGTGGGATCGGCTTGCGGAATCAGCGAGGAACTCGGGACGATGGCGTGGCCATGCCCATTGAAGTAGTCCAGGAAACCTTGTCGTAGTTCGTTCGCCGTCGGCATGGATCACCAACCAGGATCATGAATGGTTCGCCGTGACTCCGAGCACGCTTTCACTGACGTCGGCGGAAAACCCGCGCCCCCGGAGCAAGCTCGCCCGCCGGCGGCCCTCCCTGGCCGGGTCGCTGAACCGGCGAGGCAGGGACTTGAGAAACCGCTGCGCCATGGCTTCTTCTGAAAGCCCAGCATACGCGCGTTGCACCGCGCGGGCCAAAGCTCCGGGGGAAAACCCCCGCGCCTCCAGTTCGGCCGCCAAGGCCTCCCGCGCCATGGGACGGCGGGCCAACCGGGCCTCCGCCACGCGGAGCGCGACCGCCCCGTCGTCGACGTAGCCCAGCCGCTGCAGGGGGCGGAGCGCGCGGCGGATCTCAGTGTCGGAGAATCCGCGCCCGGCCAGGTAGCGTTGAACCTGGGCCGCGCTCCGGTCCCCTCGCGCCAGATATCGGACCGCTTGCGCAATGGGATCGGCTTTAGGAGACGACCTTGCCGGTCGGCGAGCGCTTGTCATCGGGACGCTTCTCGGCGGCCTGGCGGGCGGGCGCTGCGGCCTTGGCGCCAACGCCGGCGGCCTCGCGGATCTTGGCCTCGATCTCGCGCGCGACGGCCGGATGGGCCTTGAGATAGTCCCGCGCCGCCTCGCGCCCCTGGCCGATACGCTCGTCTCCATAGGAGAACCAGGCCCCGCTCTTGTCGATGATCTTCCGGTCCACGCCTAGATCGATGAGTTCTCCGGCCTTGGAGACTCCCTCGGCGAACAGAACGTCGAACTCGGCCTGCTTGAACGGCGGCGCCATTTTGTTCTTCACTACCTTCACACGGACCCGGCTGCCGGTGACGTCCTGGCCGTCCTTGATGGACTCGATCCGGCGGATGTCGAGCCGGACCGAGGCGTAGAACTTGAGCGCGTTCCCGCCGGTGGTCGTCTCGGGGTTGCCGAACATGACCCCGATCTTCATGCGGATCTGGTTGATGAACGCCACGGTGGTCTGCGAGCGGGAGATCGACGAGGTCAGCTTCCGGAGCGCCTGGGACATAAGCCGCGCCTGCAGGCCCATGTGGGCATCGCCCATCTCCCCTTCGAGCTCAGCCCGAGGCACGAGCGCGGCCACCGAATCGATCACGATGATGTCCACAGCGCCGCTGCGGACGAGAGTTTCCGTGATCTCCAGCGCCTGCTCGCCGGTATCCGGCTGCGACACCAGCAGGTCGGCGGTGTTGACGCCCAGCTTCTCCGCATAGGTCAGGTCCAGCGCGTGCTCCGCATCGATGAAAGCGGCCGTGCCGCCGGCCTTCTGGGCCTCCGCGATCGTGTGCAGCATGAGCGTGGTCTTCCCGGATGATTCCGGGCCGAAGATCTCGATGACGCGGCCACGGGGTAGCCCGCCGGTCCCCAGCGCTAGATCCAGCCCCAGCGAGCCTGACGGGATGACCGGCACGTCCGGAGGGGCTTCGGTGGCCCCCAGCTTCATGATGGATCCTTTACCGAACTGCTTTTCGATCTGGGCGATCGCTAGTTCCATGGCACGTTTCTTTTCTTCCCGCTCGGCCATCGCGTTCTCCTTTTCGATGCTGATCAGTGCCGAAGTGCTCGATTATACTCCAGCGCCGAAGGGCACTTCCACCAAGGTTGTATAGACGGCGCCGCTCGGACGAAGCTCGCTCTTGATGAGTTCCACCGAGGACGCCATGAACCCTCCCACTACGCGGTTCTGCTGCGCGGTGAGGATCGGTTCCAGCGCGCCCGCCTCCACTCGATCACGAATGCGGCCCAGGGTCAGATGAGGCGTGAAGGCGCGCGCCTCCTTTGGGAACCCGAGACCCTCCGTGCCATCCTCCACGGCCGCCTGAAGTCGCTGTAGCCCTGCTATGTCGTCGTTGCTCCCGTGGAGCCCCAGCCAGAGCACGCGAGGCGCGCGTGGATTCGGAAAGGCACCCAGCCCGCGGGCTTCCAG
>DASQRT010000294.1:0-7101 GCA_035642795.1 Nitrospirales bacterium | reverse complement strand
GGCGATTCCAGGAACTGTGTTCGACGGTTTTGGTGCATCGCTGCCAAGGTCGTCCCACCACTGCTTCACGGCAGCATCCATACACATGGGGTCGGGTTCCGGGAGATTCATAACCGTTGGAACGCAGGTAAAGCCGTTCGTTCCCCGTTTCCCCTCCTTGTGCTTGCCGTCCTCTCCAAACACGAGCACGGTGGCGTCCTTCGCGATATGAGGAGGGGCCGCACTGAGGGCAAGCCCGATCTGCTCTTCTTGGGGCATGGATTTCACACCCTTAGGCCCTCCTCCCTTTTTCTGCCCTTCCTCGCTAGCTGTAACGAGATTCACCAGGCTGAGAGAGAAAACGGCGACAACTGCGATGCCAATGAAGGCTTTCGTCATGTTAGTCCCTCCTGAAATTAGAAGTTATTCTTTGCTCACGGCTATCCCCTCCCCCACCATCCATCCAAACGCGTACAGAATCGGCATCACTACGAGCGCCACGAGCGGAGGCAGCCCCAACGCAATAGCGATGCCGAGAGATCCGCTCGGCGATGTGAAGTACTCGCTCCAGGCGACGACCTGAATCCAACACAACACGACGAGCGACCCACATCCGGCGACGATCACGCCAGTCCTCCGTGGGAGGAAGGTCGTTGCTTCTTCGCCAGCCGACGCGTCGTAGATCTTCCGCGTCAGCATCGCAAAAGCGACAAACGGCACGGCAGACCAGAGCGTCTGCGAGAGAAACAGGAGCAGGTAGAGTCCCAGACTGTCGGTGTAGACGGCCAAGAAGCCCCGCAGCCGTCCGGTCCTGAGGTAGCTGTCCACGGCGACCACTGGCATCCAGGGCAAGACGAAGCCTAGCGCACTGATCGCCCAGAAGACCGTCCGGGAGAAACGCGGCGTCAGCGCTGCGACTCGATTTGGTGGCTCATCCAAGCCTGGAACCACTGGTAGTCGCTCTGGTAGGCAAACTCGGTGGGCAGGACGTCGGCGTCCTTGGCTGCCAGCAAGGCGTAGGACCGCGGCCACTGCTTTGTCCACCAGGATTTGAGCTCGTCGGGCTGGTACGGATCGCCGTCCGCGTTGCGGACGCCCGCCGCCGTGATCACGTCGCGCACGATCGGCCAAGCCCGGTCCTTTCCCAGCCCCACCGACCGCAAATGCTCCTTGAGCAGAAAGACCACCCACACCTCGGTGCTGTGCTTCTTGTTATGGCGGAAGTGGACGATTTGTCGGAACGGCGTGGAGTTCAAGCTCTTGATCACGGATGTATAGTCCGGCCCGCCGAGCCGCCCGGCGGCCCCGGCGATGCCCTCGAGCAGCGCAGAGAGGTCCAGCTCCGGCGTTGCGGGACTGTCCTCCTGCGCCTGCAGGCTATGCGGCTGGGGGTTCGGGCCTGGATGGGTTTCCGTCAGCATCTGCAGGAAGGGACGCAGCTCGCGTAGGCGGTTCACGGCCTGTTTGAGAAGCCGTTCGGATTCGATCCAGTAGTCGGGGTCGCTTTTCACCGGCCGCTCCTTGCCGGCGGGAGGCAGGATAGGCGGCACCCAGTAGCGAATCAATACGAAGAGGACGTAATCGAGGTCGCCCTTGGCGCCGTGCACCTTCATGAGGGCTTCCATGCCCCCGGACTCTGGTGCCAGAAAACTCTCGCACTGGACATCCACACCCAGCCGTTTGGCCGTCTGCCGCCACCAGGAAGTGAACTGCATCCATTGCGTCGGAGTGAGCATTGCGACTCCTTGCGCGCATGCCAGGCCGGCGACAGGCAGCCCCCGCCCCGCGCTCAAGGCATCGTACTACTCCAAGTAACTGATTTCAATTCGCTCCATACATCTTTTTGCCGTCTCCGGCCGTAAATGCTATGATGCGCCCTTAAGATTCACTGTAGGGTCTATTCACGGCGCATGGACGCTTCGAGCCCGAAGAACTCCTCCACCGTCGATCGCGAGCTCCTGGCGCGGGTGGCCAATGGGGATCAAGAGGCATTCGAGCAGCTCTACGAGCAGACCAGTTCGCTGCTCTACGCCCTCGTGTTACGGATCGTGGGGAAGCCGGGCGACGCGGCGGACCTCCTGCAGGAGGTGTACCTGGAAGCCTGGCGCAAGGCCTCGAACTACGACTCGGCTCGCGGCGCTCCGATCGCTTGGTTGGTGACACTGGCGAGAAGCCGCGCCATCGATTGGGTCCGCGCGTTGGCCGCCCGCGGCAAGGACGTGACCGCCTCCCTCGACGACACGCCCGTCTCGTACCTCGTCGCCCAGGACCCGGACGCCCTGGACATCCGCGCGGCCAGCGAGCGCCAGGCTCTGGTACAGGCTTCCCTCAAGACCCTGCCGCCGGTGCAGCGGCTCGTGATCGAGCTCGCCTTCTACGAGGGATTGACGCACACGGAGATCTCCGAACGCTTGAATGTGCCTTTGGGAACGATCAAGACGAGAATCCGCCTGGCGATGGAAAAACTCCGTGACGGCCTGCAGCCGCTCTGGGAAGAGGAGTTGGGAATTCCCAACTAGGAGAACAGGTGGACCACGAGCAACTGGAAGAGAACCTGAGCCTGTACGCACTGGGCGCCCTCGACCCGGACTCGGTCTACGAGATGGAGCAGCACCTGGCGGCCGGATGCTCGGCGTGTAGCACCCTCCTCCGGCAATACCAGGCTGCCGTGACCAGCCTCCCCTACGCGCTGCCGCCCCAGACGCCCCCGTCCGCACTCAAGTCCAGAATCATGACAGCGCTCTCCGGTCCCGCCGCCTCCACCATCAGCGTGAGAGCGGACAAGCCCGCGTCGCCGGTGCCTATCCCGACTGCGCCGCCGGACCTGGTTTCGCCGCGCGCCTCCTCCTGGGTCCCGCAGGATCTGCCCGAGAAGCCGGCGCCGCAGCACCTACCGGGCCGCAGTGAGTTTCTCACGTGGCAGGATCAGTTAAGGGTAGCGTCCCCTGCCCTGGCCACCGCGCTTGGGGCCCTGCTGCTCGGCGTGGGAGGCTACGCCGCCTCCCTGTACAACACGCTTGAAGCGGAACGAACGGCGACAGCCCGGGACAGAGCGGAGGTGGCCAAATCGAAGCTGGAGATCGCTGATCTCAAAAGCCAGCTGGAGGACAAGCAAGCCGCGCTCACCAAAGCGACGACCGAGATGAAACGCGCACTCGACGCTCTGGGGACCACGCACGAGCTGCTCACCCGGCGCCAGGAACAAATCGAAACGCTCCAAGTGCAACTCAAAACGGGGCGCGGCCCCAAAGACCGTTACCGCACCGACGTCGTCCAGGCAGGCAACGACGATCTCGTCCGGATCCTGACCTCACCCACCGCCAAGATGGCGTCGTTGAGCGGGACCGTCAAGGCGAAGGAAGCCTACGCCATGATCTTTGTGGAGCCGGGCACGGGTCGCGGGTTCTTCTATGCCAACAATCTCCCGTTTCTCCCAGCCGGCATGACCTATCAGCTCTGGGTCATCACCGATAAGCCGATCAGCGCCGGCGTGTTCACGCTCGACCCCGGACACAAGGGCCGCCTGCTGTTGCGCGGCATTCCCGACGTGAGCCTCATCAAGAAATTCGCGGTGAGCCTCGAACCGGAAGGCGGCCACCCGAAGCCGACCGGCAGCATCTATCTAGTCGGCGCGCTGTGAGCGCACCGCACCTTCCTTACAGGACGACCGGCACCGACTTCCCCAGACGGAGGAAAATAATCTTGAACCCGGCCGGACGACGACCCAACGCGTGGCGGACGGCCTCGGTGTAGATCCGGGCTTGTTCCCGGTAGGCCTCGGCCCGTCCCGCCGCATCAGCCTCGGTAATGCGGTCCGTCTTGTAGTCCGCCAGCCATACCGTGCCGTCCCTCTTATAAATGAGGTCGATGCGACCTTCCATTAGAATGTGAGGGGGCCCTGGCCACGGCATGAGGAATGGGACCTCGCGGCCGAGAATCGTGGCCTCTCTCAATTCGGCATAGGCGTCGGAGCGCGCAAAGGCCTGAAGCACCTCACGGGCCTCGGCAAGAATCTCGTCACGGCTCCCTTGGAACTCATCCGGGAGCCAGCGTTCGACGTGCCGATTTAATTGTTCAAGCATCACTTGAACAGTATCACGATAACTCCAGTTCTCTAGCACCTTATGGACAAGGCTGCCAATGACCGATGCCAGCGAAGGCGCCGTTGCCGAGGTTGGTCTTTGAGAAGCGCTTTCAAACCCCTCCCACTCTAATTGTGACGGTGTCAGGTAGAGGGATCGCTGGCGGCATCGTGTCCACCGGTCCTCGCGGGCGTGCCAGCGGGCCTCGAAACCCTTGAGACCGCGAAGCGTCGCGGCGTCCTTCTTCTTCCGTCCTCCCCTGGCTGGCTTGCCGACACCGGCAGGAATGACTGTCTTCGTGATGGAGCCATCCATTAGAGTGGGAGAGGGCCCCGCAGACGCCCCTCCCACACCCACTTCCTCCCCGATTCCCTCTGTGAGCAGGGCCAGGAAATTGCCCGAACTCTGCCGTCGCGTCAGTGCGCCCGAAAGCACGAGCCGCTCCTTCGCGCGCGTCATCCCCACGTACAGCACCCGCCGCCGCTCGGCCTCGAGACGTGCCTCCAGCTTCTCCGCCACGTACACCCCGCCCAGCGTGCAGCGGTCACCTAGCCGCAGGCCCAAGACTCCCGTGGACCAATCCTGCTGGACCTGGATCGGCTCAGCGGGAGGTTTCGTGCCGGCCTGCAGCCCGACCAGAATCACGATCGGGAACTCCAGTCCCTTGGCCTTGTGGACGCTCATGATCCGCACCGCCTCCCGGGAAGTCTCCTCCGCCAGTCCGCTCTCGGACTCGTCTGGAGGGTCGGCGAGACGCGCTTTCAGCAGTTCCGCGAACCTGGCAAGCGTCATGTCAGGCTGGGCGACGAGATCGTCGGCCAGCGCCCGTACCTTCCAGAGGTTCGCGACCGCCTGCTCGCCATGCGCGGTCGACGCCGCCAACTCCAGCAGCGGCAGTCGCTCGAAGATCAAGTCCAGCGCGTCCGGCAGCGGTCGCAGCGGGCAGTCCCGATGCAGGGACGCGAGCGCCGCGTACAGTCGGCGTAGGTGCGCGACTTTGGGATGCGAATCCAGATCAAACATCCCGTTGGCGCGATAATCCAGCGGCCCCTTCGCGATGAGGTCCATGATCTCCCGATCCGTCAGCGCGCCCACCGCCGAGCGCAGCAGTCCCAGCAGCGCGACCTGGTCATGCGGATTCTGGACACAGCACACGAGGTTGACGAGGTCGATCACTTCCTGCCGCTGGTAGTAATGTCTCTCCCCTTCCGCCACGTAGGGCAAGCCGTGCCGGCGCAAGGCGCCCAGATACTCCCAGCTTTGGGTGAAGGTCCGGAATAGCATCGCCACATCCCCCGGCTCGACCGGACGGCGACGCCCGTCGCGCTCGATCAGAACTTCCTGCCCGATGACTTCATACTTGAGCCACCGGGCGACCGCTTCCGCCTCAGCCTCGACGCCTTCCTCGGCGCTGAGCGAAGCCAGTTCCTCGTCGTGTGGAGCAGGCACCACCAGTCGTAGCTCGACACCTTGCGTATCAGCTCCGGTCTTGCGGCCAGGGTCCGGCTCCAGGGGATCGTACCGGGGCTGGAGGCCCGGGCGCTCGCGGATCAATCGGTCGAAGACCTGGTTGACGGCCGTGAGGATCGTGCCGTGGCTGCGGAAATTCCTGGTGAGGGTGAGCGGCAGGCCTTCCTGATCCTCCACCATCTGGCGGACGCGCTGGAACGCTTCGATATCGGCGCGCCGGAACGCGAAGATGGATTGCTTGGGATCGCCGACGATGAACAGCTTGCCTGGATGCAGGAGTACGGATGGCCAGGCCTCGGCCAATCTGTCCTCGTGCTCGGCCAGGAAGAGGAGGATCTCATACTGGACCGGATCGGTGTCCTGAAACTCATCCACAAGGATGGCCTTGAACTGGCGCTTCAGTCGTGTGCGGACGTGCGGGTGGGTCTTCAGCAAATCGCGGGCGCGGGCTAGGAGGCCGTCGAACCGGACGTAGCCCGCATCGAGGAACCGTTGCCGGCATTGCTCAGCGAACGGCTCCAGCAGCTCGAGCAGGTCGTGGAAAAAGACGTGATCAGTCTCGATCACGGCCTTGGCGGTCCTGACCAGACCGGACGCTTCCGCAAACTCTTCCTCGCTCCAGCCGGCCAGAGGCTTCGCGCCTCCACCTTTCTGCTCCAACAGCGTCCGTCGCTCCTGATCCAGCGCAGCGATTCCAGCAGGCCCGTCGCTGAGCACGTGGCCGAACAAATGGTCTGCGGCAGCCAGCAGCGTTTCGATTTGACGCGGCTTCTTCCCTCCCTCACGGAAAGCCGACACAAGCTCCCTTGCCCGCTGCTGCTTCCGCTCAAGCCAGGACTGGAGCGTCGGCGCGAGTCCTCCGCGCGAGACCTGGTCCTTGAGCGCATCGAGCGGAATGAGGTCATTGACCAGAGCCTTGGCGAACAACTCCAGCCCGGCCAGGTCCGTGCCGCGGAGCACCCGTTTCCAGCTCTCCTGCCGGGGACCGGCGCCGCCGAGCTCGCCGTCCAGCCACTCACGCCACGCGCGCGTGAAGAAGTCGTCGAAGACGAACTCCTCATCGGGCGAGAATCGCGGGTCCACGCCCGCTTCCAGGGGATAGAGGCGCAGGAGGTGCGCGGCGAAACTGTGAATGGTCCCGATCTGGCTGTTCTCGAGATCGCCGAGCGCCGCCTCGACCCGGCCCTGTAGTTCGTCTGCGGAGAAGTGATAGCGTGTTCGCAGGTCGGCGGCGGACAGGCGGTAGCGGTCCCAGAGCTCGCGGGCCACCGGGGAGTCGTCCGGCGCCAGAACGCTTTCCAAACATTCCCGCAGGCGGATCTTGATCTCGTTGGCGGCCTTGTTCATGAACGTGAGCGCGACGACCTGCGACAGCGGCACCGCCTCGGGCGATTTGACGAGCAGGTGCATGAGGCGCGTGATCAGCAAGGTCGTCTTGCCGGTGCCCGCGCTGGCCGTCACCACCACGTTTCGATCGAAGGTCGTGGCGGCGAGGAGCCGCGCCTGCTCGTCCCGAATCTCGGTCATGGCGTCACGTGCCTCCAGCCCTTTGCTGCCGCAGGTCTTCCAA
>DASQRT010000293.1:0-2480 GCA_035642795.1 Nitrospirales bacterium | reverse complement strand
ACGGGCAGATGGGCGGAACGGATATCTGGTGCGGGTTGTAGTGAGGCTGCCCGGTGACGAGATGCACCGCTGGATTGAGTGGGAATATCTGTGGCGTGTGCGGCTGTCTCCCCAGACTGTGATACCGCTGACGCGGCCAGCGGTTGACGTGATGCCGCCGTGACCTTATCCAGAGAGCTACTTCGGGCCTTCTTTTTTGTGGTGGTCGATCCCGACGTAGGCCTCGATAAAGCGGTCGATGCGTGCCTCGTCGAACTCGTTGAAGGTGTCGATCCGCGTCCAGGCCGTGAGGGCGATCCGGGCGTTCATGTCAGGGTAAGGCGCAACGATCAGGTGCATGTAGCGCTTCTCTTGCTCCGCTCGCTTCTTGTATTTCAAAAAGACACCCTCAAGCTTTTTGATCAGGTCCGGACATCCCTTCGGGCAGTTGTACTGGATGAGCACGCCGCTGTCCTCCAAGTTGTGGACTTGGTATTCCTTGGGAAGGGGCTTGTCGTAGAAGCCCCACGGGGCGATGCCCGGCATGTGCGGCCCCGACGTGGGCGGGTCACTGTTGTAAGGAGTATGCGATTCGCCCAGGCGCTGGATGTGGGCGTTCCCAAGATCAGGAACCTCCTTGCCGGGCAGGGCGCTTGCTCCCAGCGACCACGCCAGCCAGGCGGTCGCGAGCATGATGAGGAGGAGACGGCTCACGGCGCGACCGCGACTGAGATCTTGCCGTCCTCGACCTTCACGGGGTAGCAGGCGACGCTCATCTCCGGGTTTTTGACGTATTGTCCGGTCTTGATGTGATAGCGGTATCCGTGCCAGGGACAGATCACGATATCGTCCTTGATCTTGCCCTCGCCCAAGGGTCCTCCAGCGTGCTGGCACATGTTGTCGATGGCGAAGATCGACCCCTCTAGGTTGAACAGCGCCACCTCCACGTTCTGCACGGCGACGACCTTGGCCGTGCCGGGAGGGATGTCTTTGAGGTCCGCGACATGAATGAAGTTCGGCATGGCCGAATTGTAATCGGCGCCGGCTGTGACTTCAAGGCGGGGTGAGCCCCGGCTGCAAGACCCTCTCAGTTGCAGGCAGAAGCTGGATTTCCTCCCGCCACCTGTGCTATATGAATCCGCATCATAGCGGCCGCCCTCGCGCACGGGGGCGGTAGGGGTCGGATGTCGTCATTGGTGAAAGGGGGTCTATGGAGCTGACGCTACTCTTGAACGCCACCTACGAACCACTCCGCGTCGTGAATTGGCAGAAGGCCATCACCCTGCTCTGGCAGGGAAAGGTCGAGGTGCTGGAGGTCTATGACCGCGAGATCCACGGGGTCTCGATCTCCTTCAAGCTGCCCGCGGTCATGCGGCTGTTGAAGATGGTGAAGATCCGCGAGGCCCACCGCTCCGTGAAGTTCTCCCGGATCAATATCTTCACCAGGGACGGGAACCGGTGCCAGTACTGCCGGCGCAAGTTCCGCACGGAGGACCTCACCTTCGACCACGTGATTCCGATCGCCAAGGGTGGGAAGAAGACCTGGGAGAACATTGTCACGGCTTGTTGGGGGTGCAACAATCGGAAGAGCGGGCGGATGCCGGAGGAGGCGGGCATGCAGTTGATGCGAAAGCCGCTCAAGCCGAAGTGGAACCCGGTGGTGACGATCACCATTGGGGTCCGGAACACACCGGAGAGCTGGCGGGACTACCTCTACTGGAACTTGGAACTGGACTCGGACATCCCCGAGCCGTAACGGTCTTGTGCTCTGCGCGCAGGGGAGGACGCCGTGCGGCGTCCTCCCTTTTTTTGTTACTTGACCGTGTTGAGGACGATCTCGACGTTTTGGGCGCCCACCAGGGTCGGGTTCTTGGCGTACTCTCCCTCGATGTCGCCGGGTTGCGCCGGACCGGCGTTGCCGTCCTTGTCCAGCCTGGCGATGACGGCCACCACGCCTTTGAGCTCGGAGCCCTGTAGCATCACGTCGGCATTGGTCACCTCGAAGGGCTGGGGGAACTTCGGGTGGTCGATCCGGACGGCGGCGAGGGGTCGCGGCGGCCCGCTCGGCCTTTTGACGATCACGAACAGCACGTCGGTAGTGGCCACCTTGGAGGCCAGCGCCGGGTCGATCGTGACGACCCCCGCGATCGAGTTGGTGGCTGTCTTGCCGCCGTGGAGGAGGCCTTGCCAGGCCGCCACGCCGGCAAGCATGATGATCACGATGAAGAGAAACGGTACGAGCTGTTTCTTGTTCACGACACCTCTCCCGGTGGCGTTGCGGCAAGGATTATAACCGAGGCCTCCCAAGGGAACAACGTATTTACCTGCGTCCTGCCGTGCGGTAAGATGCGCGCGTTCACTGTGGCTCTCATGTGGAGGAACAGATGAAATTCGGCTTTCAGATCACTCTTGACGTGCAGGAGCGGCCGTGCATCGTCGTGGGTGGCGGCGATGAAGCGACAGAGAAGACCAACCGGCTCCTGGACGCCGGCGCCAGGGTA
>DASQRT010000292.1:0-13584 GCA_035642795.1 Nitrospirales bacterium | reverse complement strand
GGATGACGACTTCGAAAAACCCCTCTCGACTTTCGGCCAGGTCCACCACCTCACGCTCAAGCCCGGCGGCTGACACCAGATGGGACGGCATCCGGTATACTAGAAGGATGCCGCTGCAACTGTT
The DNA here is from genome assembly GCA_035642795.1 of Nitrospirales bacterium. Classification (GTDB taxonomy): domain Bacteria; phylum Nitrospirota; class Nitrospiria; order Nitrospirales; family NS-4; genus NS-12. The sequence goes on along the minus strand of DASQRT010000292.1, from coordinate 13,460 downwards.
CCGTGCACAGGTCGAGCGCATCCAGGACCTCACGCATGACGTGCGGGAGATCGAGCTGCGCCTGGGAGAGCCCCGAGCGATCGGGTTCAAGGCCGGCCAGTTCGTCTCGTTCGAGGTTGGGCGCGACGCGCTCAACCGGACCATCGTGCGCCCCTACTCCATCGCGTCCCCGCCCAGCCAGCAGGAGTGTGTCTTGCTGGTGCTCAACCTGGTCCAGGGCGGTCCCGGCTCCACCTATCTGTTCGGCCTCCGCGTCGGGGATGAGACCCAGTTCAAGGGCCCGACCGGGGCCTTCTACCTGCGGGACGACCCCGCGCGCGACCTCCTGTTCGTGGCGACCGGTACGGGAATCGCGCCTCTCCGCTCGATGCTCTACGCCCTGAGCGAGCGAGGGTTCCCACGCCCAGTCACTCTCTTCTGGGGATTACGCAGCCAGCGCGACCTTTACTACCAGGACGAGCTGGAGGCCCTGGCGCGGGCGCATCCGAACTTCTCCTTCATCACCACGCTGTCCCGTCCCGAGGACGGCTGGACGGGCGAGCGCGGGCGCGTGACCCCATTGGTGGAGGCGCGCATTGCGTCCGTGCAGAACCTCGCCGTCTACCTTTGCGGGAACGAGGGCATGATCAAGGACGTGACGGCGGTCTTGCAGAAGAAAGGCCTGTGCCCCATCTATCGGGAAAAGTATTACTGATGACGTCGGTGAGACGGAGTAGCCGTTGATTCTCAATCAAGGAGGCCTCGCTATGCATGCTCGACATCGTGTGACGGTGACGCTCTTGGCCTTGACACTCTTGATGGTTCCGGGCTGCGGGTACAACGACCTCCAGGGACTCGACGAAGACATCAAGGCGTCGTGGAGCGAGGTGCTCAACCAGTATCAGAGGCGTGCTGATCTCATCCCCAACCTGGTCAATGTCGTCAAGGGTTATGCGGCCCACGAGAGACAGACGTTGGAGGCGGTGACCCAGGCCCGCTCGCAGGTCGCCGGCATCAAGGCGACGCCGGAACTGCTCAAGGACCCTGAGGCGTTCAAGAAATTCCAGGCGGTGCAGGCAGACCTGTCCTCGGCACTCGCGCGGCTGATGGTGGTCGTCGAGAAATACCCCGATCTCAAGGCGAACGAGAACTTCCGCGATCTGCAAAGCCAACTCGAAGGTACCGAGAACCGGATCACCGTGGCGCGCAAGCGCTATATCGACAAGGTAGCCGAGTACAACAAGCTGGTGCGCTTCTTCCCGACCAACCTGACCGCCAAATACATCCTCAAAATGGACGTGAAGCCGAACTTCACGGTGGCCGACGAGAAGGCCGCGGCCAAGCCGCCCGAAGTCAAGTTCTAAGTGGGCGTAGTCTTCCTGCTGGCAGCAGTCGCAGTCGTGGCGCTCGTCTCGCCCGCCGCCGCTCTCAATGTCCCTCCGCTCACCGGGCGGATCGTGGACGCCGCCCACCTGCTACCTGCAGACGTGGCCGCATCGCTTTCGGCCGAGTTGGCTTCCCATGAGCAACGCACCGGCAACCAAGTGGCGTTGCTGACTCTGCCCTCTCTCGAAGGAGAACCGCTGGAAGAATTTTCCCATCGGGTGGCGACCACCTGGCAGCTCGGGCAAAAGGGGACCGACAACGGGGTGCTCGTGCTGGTGGTGCCCGGGGATCGGAAAGTCCGCATCGAAGTCGGCTACGGCCTCGAAGGGACGCTGACCGACGCCAAGGCCTCGCGCATCATCCGCGAGGAGATGACGCCCAGGTTCAGGTCCGGGGATTTCGCCGGAGGCATTGCGGCAGGCGTCAAGGCGGTCTTGGGTACAATCGAAGGCACCTATACCCCGCCCGAACGGAAAGCTGTCCCAGCTGGCAATGCTACCGAAAACGCCTTGGGCATCTTGTTCCTGGCTGTCGTGGTGGGTATCCTGACAGCCGCCATCGTCGGCCATCATTGGAAAGGCAGTTCCACAGGAAGCGTGATGGCCTTTGTGCTCGCCCTCTCGTCTGGATTAATCCTAGCCTTCGTAGCTGCGGTCATCGTGCTGATCGTCGCGATGGCGCTCACGGGAATGTCCGGCGGCAGGCAAAGCGCCTATCGGGGATTCGGGGGCGGCTGGGGAGGGAGCGGCTTCGGAGAGTTCTCCGGTGGAGGTGGTTTCGGCGGCGGTTTCAGCGGAGGCGGGGGCGGTTTCGGCGGCGGCGGCGCCTCCGGGAGTTGGTGAGATGAAAATGTTTTCAGACGGCGACCTCAGAAAAATCCGAGAGGCGGTGCAGGCGGCCGAACGCCGCACCCGGGGGGAGATCGTCCCCATGATCGTTCCTTCCTCCGCAAGGTATAGTGAAGCGCGATACCTCGCAGGGCTCGCATTCTCCCTCCTGGTCCTAACCGTCCTGCTGACCTGGGATCTCGGCTGGGGGCAATATGTCTGGCATTTGCATCATCCCGGGTGGATCGTACTCAGCGTGGTGCTCGCCTATGCTCTGGGCTATTGGGCAGGTTCCCTCCCCGCAGTTATACAGCTCTTCACCTCGAAGGAGCGGATGGCCTTCAAGGTACGCCGGCGCGCCGAACTGGCGTTCTACGAGCACGGCCTGCACAAGACACGAGAAGGCACCGGCATCTTGATCATGGCTTCACTGCTGGAGCGCCGCGTGCAGGTTCTGGCCGACAAGGCTATCAACGACAGGGTCCCGCCAAGCACCTGGGACGCACTGGTGAATGATCTCCTGCAGGGGATCAAAGACGGCCGCTCGACAGAGGCCTTTTGTCGGGCGATTGCGGCATGTGGTGACCACCTGGCGCAGCACTTTCCGGCGCGGCCCGGGGACAACCCCGATGAACTGGCCGACGATCTGATCCAGGAGAAATGAGTGAAGTATTACTGATCAGTGTGTGATGGTTTCGAGTTCCGGCGTCTCGTCGCCCTGCTCCTCCACCCGAAAGCTGACGCGCCCGACGACGCGGCCGTCTGCCGTCTCCACGTCCACGCGCCACTCCCCGGGCATCACACGCCGCTTGACGGTGTAGCCCCGGTACCCTTTTTCGCGTCCGCCCGCGATCGCGATCGCGATCCGGTCCGTCGTCGAGAAGTCCCGTCCCGGATGAGCCCGGTACTGCCAGCGATGGAAGATCGTCGTATGCAAAGCAACCGGGGCGAACACGGCAGTAAAGCAATAGGAGGGGCCCGCCCCGTGAAAGGGATCGTCCGAGCGCTTCCAGAACTGGTACCAGGACGCCTTCTCGAAGCTCAGGAGATACTCCCCGTCGGCGCTGGCGATCTGGTGGTACACCCCGGCGAACTTCAGCGCGAGCGGCACCGGCGGGATCCATTTGAGGAAATAGAACCCCACCAAGACAACGATCAACCCGATGGCCGGCATGCTGGTCCAGACCTCCTCCCATCGCGATGGTACCGGCTGCTGTTGCTGATAGATCAGCCGCACCACTTTGATCGTCACGGCCGCGCTCAACCCCGCACCGATCAGGAACACCCACGTGTTCATGAACCCGGTCAGCACCGGCAGGAAGAACGTGAAGAAGCTGAAGACGACGAGCGCGTAGAGGCTCACAAGCAGGCGTACGTTGGTGAGGCGGTCACGCAGGAATTCGTTCATCACCAGCAAAACGACGAGCAGCGCGAAGAAGACCGCCGTCGTGGTCAGCGAGGCACTCTGCGAATAGAAGACTGTGTAGGCGCTGAATAGCCCGCCCAGCAGGAACTGGACGGCATGGGGATAGTGTGGCTGCGCGCGGGCGATCAACGACTCGATATTCACTAACGACTTGACGTTCCCGGAATCAACTGTCGCGTCAGTGGTGGTCCTGCCCAGATCGGCGCGCGTGGTCAGGACGATCAACCCGCTCAGCAGGCTCAAATAGAGGAGCAGAATCAGGTTGTCCCGCAGGCGATCGATACGGGTCAACGTGATGCTGTCGAAGGTCACGCCGGCCAGGAAAAAAGCGACCGGCAGGAAAGGCTTGGTGATGGCGGCGCGGATTCTGGCGACAGGCAGCATAACGGGCCGCCATTATGGCGGGCAGGCTGTCACCATGCAACCCCGGTTGCTCGCCACGTCGTGTTTCGGTATCATCTCGCCATGCTGCTCGGCGCAAACATCCACGCGTGGCGATGCGCGCGCGGGCACTCTCTTGAGGCCCTCGCCGCCAAAGCCGGACTCTCGTCGTCGTCCTTGGGGGCGATCGAATCCGGCGAGCTGGACCCTCCGGCTTCCACGGTGGAGGCTCTGGCCACGGCGATCGGCATCCCCGCCCCCTGGCTCTATACAGAACCCAAGCACCTGGAACTGCTCACTACCGACCCCGACGGGGAAGCGTTGGCGCAACCCGCCCCGGACTGCGTGGACCCGGTGACCGAACTGGTGCTGCGCGGCGCCCGGCACGAGCGCGAGCTCTACGTCCTGCTCACGGCCCTCCTCCAGAGCGGCGATCCCAAACTGTTGCTGGCCGCCGAGACCAACTTGCGCAGTTTGGTCAAGCAGGCGCGCCGGCCCACCATTCCCTGGCAGTCCCGTCCGTCAGGCCATTTCGAGCCCCCTAGCGACTAGGAAAGCCTGGCGACAGGATTGCGCACCGACGCATGCTCGAAGACGAATTTTGCGACATCATCAAGAAGGCGCGCACCGGCTTGGGGCTGGATCCCAACCAGGTTGCCAAGGATTCCGGTCTGAGTACGCCGGCGCTGCAGGAGCTCGAAGCGGGTCAGCGCGCGCCGACCCGTGAGGAGGTCCACGCGCTCGCCGCGGCACTCCACCTCGACGGCGCCAAGCTGGCCGCCATCGCCTGTGAGGGGTGGCAGCCACGCCATCCCATCGCGAACACGGTCCAGGACGTCATCACGATCCACGGCGACATCGGCGGCTATGCCGTCAAGGGGTATCTCTATCACGACCCGGCCACCCGTGACGCTGTCCTCATCGACACAGGCTACCATCCCGAAGCCGTGCTCCGCGCGATCGAGCAACACCGGCTGACGCTCACCGCCATATGCCTGACGCACGGCCATGCCGATCACGCAAGCGGGATTGACACGATCCTCGCGCGCCACCAGGCGCCCGTGTACATCGGGGAAGGAGACTGGTCCTTGCTGGGCTGGCAGCCGCCGACAGCCTTGCGCAAGTTCGTGCGCGATGGGGACGCGCTACAGGTAGGCAGAAAAGCGCTCCGCTTGATGACCACCCCCGGCCACACGCCGGGCGGGGTGTGCTACCAAGCGGACGCGTGCGTGTTCGTCGGCGATACGCTCTTCGCCGGCTCCATCGGGCGGGCTAATCCGGCGACCCTCTACGCCACCCATCTCGCCAGCGTCCGGGAGCGCCTCCTGACGCTCTCCGACTCGCTCATTCTGCTTCCCGGCCACGGCCCCTCCACGACCGTGCGGGAGGAGAAAGAGCACAACCCCTTCGGCTAATAAACCGCTACGCGACGGGTCCTGTCGCCGAGAGGCCACGGCTACGGGCCGGGGGAGCCCCGTGCTCCCGCAGCGCGCACTCTCGACAATAAGATGGCGCGTAGCGCGCCTGATCAGAGCGGCAGAGTGCTCGCTGGACGGCCGCAGTTGGGGCTCACCCCTGCCCTTGCCTCTGCCAACGACACATTAACAGCGGGTGACACCGCATGGGGCCCAGATGCAGCGCGGGGCGTACAGCCGGGTCTGCGGGGCCTCGACGGCGAAACGCCCAGCTGCGCTGGGCTATGCGGGGGCAGGACCTGCTCAAAGAGCAACAGGTGCCCCGGTGGCTCGGCGACAGGACCCGCCTAGCGCCCCGACAACACCTCCACCATTTCCTGATGGATCAGCCCGTTGGTCGCGAGCGTTTCTGCGCCGTCGGCCTTGAAGGGATTGCCAGCGAAGTCTGTGATCCGCCCGCCGGCCTCGGTCACGATCAAACTGCCGGCCGCCACGTCCCAGGGTGCCAGCTTGAGTTCCCAGAATCCGTCGGCGCGGCCAGCGGCCACATAGGAGAGGTCCAGCGCGGCCGAGCCGGTCCGCCGGAGCCCCTGGGATGCCAGGACGAACCGCTCGAAGTGTTCCAGATTGCGCCGGCGGCTCTCCCGGTCGTAGGCGAAGCCCGTCACCAGGAGCGCTTTGTTGAGCGTCGGGACCGTCGACACGTGAATCCGCTGTCCGTTGAGGTAGGCGCCCTTGCCCGCTTCGGCTTCGAAGAGCTCGCGTCGCAGTGGGTCGTACACCACGCCGAGCACGATGCGTCCCTCCACCTCGAGGCCGATCGAGACGCAGAACGCGGGAAACCCGTGCGTGAAGTTCGTCGTTCCATCCAGTGGGTCCACGATCCACCGGTACGGCGAAGCCTTGCCGTGGCCTTCGCCGCCCTCTTCGGCGAGAATCCGGTGGTTCGGAAAGGCGGCCGACAGGATGCCCACGATCGCCTGCTCGGCGCGACGATCCACGTCGGTCACCATGTTGGTGATCGCCCCCTGTTTGTAGTCCACGCGATAGTCGGCGCCACAGGCGTCCGCGATGATCTTGCCCGCCTGCTGCGCCGCCGCCACCGCCACTGATCGGTAATCAGGCATGCCTTCCTCTCGTGACCGCACTATACCATCTCGAACGCCACTCGCCCAAGAGCTCGTGATGTCTCGCCCGCCCGCCCCGGACGCGCCGGGACGCGTCCTTGGCCCGGAGAAGCCGCAGGCGCCGCGCCCGTTCACTCGCTGATTGGATTCATGGTACATTGACGTGCGATGCGCTTCCTCGTGCCCATGCTGTCACTCGTCGTGATCGGCGCCTCGGTGGTCCTGGCCGACCCCTACGGGCCTCCTTATGCGGTCACCGATATGGCACCATTCTGCGCCACGTGCCATGCGTCCACCAGTCCAGCCCAGTTGCCAGACCTTCCCGCCGACGTCGCGGCCGGCGAGACTATTGAAGGCAAGCACTACAGCCGGATCAGAACGGACCCCGCATACAGGGACCTGAGCCCAGACGATCGAGAGCAGTTGATCGCCGCCATCAAGTGGGTGGACGAGCAGACGTCGGTCACGATTAAGGCGCCAACCCAGGCCAGGCGGAACAGCCGGGTTGAAGTAACGGTGGTCACCCGCGGGGGCGCGGGCCCCGTGGTGGGCGTGTCCCTGGTGGACAGCGCGATCCGCTACCAGGCCCGGCCGATCAGCGCGAGCGGCTTCAAGGTCGTCGGCCCGGCTCTTGTAGTGGGCCCGAACGTGACGCCACAGGCGCAGTGGGCGGAACGCCGGCTGCGGGGATCCGACATGGGACTTAATACCGTCATGATCACAGGGATCGAGGGGGACCCGGTGACGAAGCGAGTCGACGAGACCCGCACCACGTGGGTGCTCCGGACCCCGCCGGAGCCAGGCACCTACTCGCTGGCGGCGGCCTTCTACTACGGGACGGAAAAGATTCGCCCGCTGGGGACGGTGCTGCGTAACGGTCGCGCGGAGCCCCGCGGCGGGCCCGGCGGCGCGAGCGGGCGCATCATGTTTTCGGACGTGGTCAAGATTAGCGTGAAATGAAACTCCGACCCGATACGCTCCCTTACCGCAAGCCGGAACTCGGCAAGCACTACTGGATTAAGGACAACATCCTGCCGGATCCGTTTCCGATCGTCGAGCGCTGCTTCAACAAGGAGTCGTGGACCATGGGCGCGCCGTGGCGCCCCGAGCCCTGGCCCGGCCTGCGCGCGCCCGACGCCCTGCTGCCCGAGGAGTTGACCGTCGTCGAAGATTGGGTGAGAGCGCAGATCGGCGTCAAGGCGTTGCGCTCGCAAGGCACGCCGGTGGACGGGGTCTCCGGCCATAATCACGTGCAGATCGTGGGCGGCGGCGAGGCCGTGGCCCGCCCGCACGTGGATTCCAGCAAGCTCTGCGACTACGCCGGCGTACTCTACCTGCATCCCTACCCGCCGACCAAGCACGCGGGGACATCCTTCTACCGACTGCGTCTGCCGGACGGGACCCTGGGCGGGAACACCTGCCCCCCGCCTTACGAGAGCCTGGCGCAAATCCCCGGCTTCGAGAAGGGGTCCGATCTGACGATGTGGGAGGAAGACATTGAGGTGTCATACGTGTTCAACCGCCTGCTCGTGTACAAGTCCGACATCGTGCACTCGGCCACCGCGTACTTCGGCTGGGACCACGAGCTGGGCTCGAAGCGGATCGCGGTGGTCTTCTTCTGGAAGACGGTGTCGTGATGATCGATCTGCGCAGTGACACAGTGACCAAGCCCTCGTCGGCTATGCGCGAGGCGATGGCGCAAGCGGAGGTCGGTGACGACGTCTTCGGCGAGGATCCGACCGTCAACCGGCTGCAGGAGGTGGCGGCCCGTCTGCTCGGGAAGGAGGCGGCGCTGTTCGTCCCCTCCGGCACCATGGCGAACCAGCTCTCGGTCCGCCTGCACACGAAGCCGGGCGATGAGATCATCGTCGAGGCCGGCGCGCACGTGGTGCGCTACGAGAGCGGCGCGGCAGCGGGCCTCTCTGGCGTCCAGACCTGCTGGCTCCCCGGGACCCGCGGAATATTAGAGGTCGACCAGATCGAAGCGGCCATCCGCCCGCCTGACTATCACAACCCGCCGACGACCCTGATCTGCCTGGAGAACACGCACAACCGCGGCGGCGGGACGATCTATCCCCTCGACACGATCAAGGCCATCAGGAAAATGGCCGCGGAGCGGGGCATTGTCATGCACCTGGACGGGGCCCGGTTGTTCAACGCGGTCGTGGCGACTGGCGTCCCAGCAGCCGAGTACGCGCGGCACTTTGAGACGGTGACGTTCTGCCTGTCCAAGGGACTCGGGGCTCCGGTCGGCTCGCTGATCTGCGCGGACCGGGAGCGCGTGGTGAAGCTACGCCGTTTGCGGAAGATGTTCGGGGGCGGGATGCGGCAGGCCGGGATCCTTGCTGCTGCGGGGCTCTACGCGCTCGAGCACAACATCGCGCGCCTGGCCGAGGACCACGCCCACGCGAAGCGGCTGGCGGCGACACTGGCTGGGCTTCCGGGCGTCCGGATCAACCCGGCGCACGTCGAGACCAACATCGTCATCTTCGACATCAGCGAGACGCGCCGCACGGCCGACGAGGTGCTGGCGCTGCTCAAGGCCGAAGGGCTGCTGCTCGTGCCCTTCAGCTCGACTACCCTCCGTGCGGTAACCCACTTGGACGCCTCACGGGATCAGGTCGAGCAGGCCTGTACCATCCTGAAAAAAGTGTTTTCGAAACTGGCTGCCTAAGCGCGCACGTAGATCGGGTTTGCGAAGATCCAGGGACGCCAGCGGTCCACGACCCGCAGCGACACCTCAATCCGATACACCCCTGGCCGATCCACAGGGTGGAGGAGCTCGCGCCCCTCTTGCCGGCGGATCGGGACCCCGTCGCGCAGGAGCTCCAAGGCGCCTGGTACCGGACATTGCGCCGCGAGGATGAGTCCGTCCTTGAGCAGAACTTCATCGCCCATCAGAGCGACAACTGGTCCTCCGTCCCCATCTCGAGCCGCGAACCGAAAGCCGGCCGCGTCAGCCAGGAGATTGAAGGAGACAAAGCAGCGTCCCGCACGGAGTGCGCCCAAAAGGTTACCGGTCGTCAGAGGGGGCGCGAGGGGCCGGAGACTCTCCGCGACCCCGAGCGGGGCCAGGACATGCGTGTTCACGGCTCTGAAGGTCAACGCATACGGGTCAGCCTGCCGACCAAACACCTTCAGATTCTGGTGGGCATCGTTGCCCGCCAGGCCGACGAACCGCCGTGTCTTCGTGAAGCGGTCCCACTCGACAAGGTTCCAATTGGACCGCTCGACAATGAGCGGCAGGAGGATCTCATCCTGATACTCGTCGTAGTCCAGGAGGAAGTCCAGGAGAAAACGGGGAACGTCCACTAGACGATCCCTGACCGTATCGGCGAGATCGCAAATTTCGAGCCCGTCGGCGTACCGGAAGTAGCTCGCATTCATCAGGCCGCGTGGATGCGCGATGATGGCCAGCGCGCCTTGAGACCGGATCGCCTTAAAGAGCTCGTCCAAGTCCCATTGCCCGTCAGGGCCCGGGACGAGCGGAACGCGAAGCCCCATGGCCAGCACGCTGGCGCACCGGCGCGTCAGCCCACCCTGTCGCGTGCATCCCAGAGGAATCTCAACCCCGCGCACCACCAACAGCGAACCCCGACGGCCCTCCAGGCCATCCGTGAAGATCCGAGGCGTGTAGTGATCGGTCGTGATGAGAAAGTCGAGCTTGGCTGAGCTGGCAGCCTTGAGGATCTCCTCGATGGTGCCGGTGCTGTCATGAGACAGCTCGGTGTGGGCATGAACGACGCCGCGGAAATCCCGGTATCCTTCGAGCGGCGGCGGCGCGATCCGTTGGCGCCGCAACGCTTGGAGCGCTTCGCGGAGCGCCCCGACGGATGGCGATGAACACCCGCCGACGGCAGTAATGAAAGCGCCCAGCCCGGCAGCGAGCGCAGCCTGGACGAATCGACGGCGGCTCCACACGGGACAAGACGCTACCAGATCAGGGGCTCTGGTACAATACCCGTCGCCATGTCAACGACGCCTTCTCTGTCTCTCAGAGAGCTCCGCAGCCGGCTGGAGACGGATTTCCGACAACGCGTGACGCTGCTCTACCGTTCCTTGCAGATCACGCCGCCCTACCACAGCGTGGAGAAGGCCGTCCTGGCTCTGCGCGACACGCTCACGGTTCTGCCTGAGCCTGCCCTGCGCGCGACCGCCAGCGATCCGGCTTCCCGGAACGCCCTCTTCACGCAGGTCTTCATTGACTCCGGCCTGGCGAGAAAAAACCGGGGCATCATCAGCAAGCTGTTGGCCGACCGCCCCGAGCTCCTCGCCCCCGAGTGCCAACCCTTCGCAGACGCGTTTAAAGGGCCGTCTTGAATTCGTCGTACAGCGCCATCAGCCGCTTGTCCTCCAGCCGATAGGCGGCGACTACAACCACGAGGCCAAACAGGCACACCAGCAGTCCCAGCCCGCTCAAAGCGATGCCCAGAAAGGCGCCGCTGGCCGAAGACAGCCCGCCGGCGAGGCCATACGCCACGAGGTAGACCAGTGTCCCGCCCGCGACCGTGAGAAACCAGACCCCGGTCAACAGGACCGACGACCACGGCATCCGTTTGGTCAGCCTCACCGGCGCCCGTTCACCCAAGGCTGCGTAGTGCACGAACCCGTTCAGCGGCCAAGCCGTGCGGGCGGCGATTCCGAACCGCTTGCGGTCGGGCAGGAGCTGGACGGCGCGGTGCTCCGGGACGAGTCGCGCCCACCCGCGCGGCAAGTTCAGCAGGCCATCGGCATCGAAGCGGTCGCGCCGCACCACCAGCGGCTCCTCGTGCCGTCCGACCACCACCCCATAGCGGATGGAGGCAGGCGGCTTGCGGTTGAACGCCAGCCAGTCCGCCACGATTAAGCCAAGGATCAGCACCGCGCCGAGGAGAAAGGCCGCATGCATGAGTCGAGAGGGTAGCATAACCCTCTTGCATCGGTCATCGGATGAGTATAGAAATGAGGCTCGATGATCGAGCACGACAGCGGACTGCGCGTGCAGGGAATGGCCCTCTGGCTGGACGCCACTCGGTCCCGCGATCGGTGCTTCGTTTCGCACGCCCACAGCGACCACGCCATCCGCCACCGCCGGATCATCGCCTCGCCACAGACCGCCCAGCTCTACGAACACCGCTTGGGCCGCACGTTCGCGGAGACGTACGCATTCCACGCCCCGTTCGACGTGGACGGCGCGACCTGTCGCCTCCTGCCGGCAGGGCACATCCTGGGGTCTTCGCAAATCCTCATCGAGCACAAGGGCCAGCGGATCGTCTACACGGGCGATTGCCGTATGCGGGAGGGCCTCACGGCGGAGCCGATCGCCGTGGAGCCCTGCGACGTCCTCGTGATGGAATGCACCTTCGGGCGCCCGCATTACGTATTCCCGGAGCCTGCCGAGGTGGCGCGGCGGCTCTGCCGCTTCATCGATGGGACCTGGGACGAGGGGCGGACCCCGGTGCTGCTGGCCTACGCGCTGGGCAAGGGGCAGGAGGCCATGAAGCTCCTGGGCGACCGCGGGTACAGTTGCGCGGTGGCCGAGCCAATCTTCCGCATCGCGCGCATCTACGAAAAATACAGCGTGCGGTTCGGCCGCTACGAGCTCCTGGACCCGACGCTCGGGGCGGAGGGCGTGCGCGGCCAGGTGGTCATCATGCCGCCGCACCTGCGGCGCTCGCAGATCCTCGAAGACATCGGCCCTTGCCGCACGGCCATCCTGACCGGTTGGGCCATGGACCGCAACTGCCGCTTCCGCTACCGGGTGGACGAAGCCATTCCGCTCTCAGACCACGCCGACTTTCAGGAGCTCCTCGCGCTCGTCCACCAAGCCGCTCCGAAGAAGGTCTACACCGTGCATGGATTCCCGGAGTTCGCCAAGCATCTGCGCCTCCTGGGATACGACGCCGACCATCTTGGTTGACCGGTCCTTCCGGGATCATCTTCATTCGCTGTCCCCTTTAATGAAATCAGAGCATTAGCCTAATCTGACACCTTGACAAGCTTTCCCTCTTTGGCTAGAGTGAGGACCGTTTGGCCCTCGGAAGCGTCCGTTCGAGCCGCGAGTCCCTAGCACACGGAAGCGTCGGCCTGTAACACGAGCGATCGGACCAAGAAGTTCGCTGGTTAGAGCCTCGAGGTGTTATGGACACGGCGAAAGTCGAACGGGTCTACACCAGCTACGCAAGAGTCTACGACCACATTTTCGGCAAGATCTTCCACGACGGGCGCGAGCATGCGGTCCGTCATCTGAACCTCTCCCCGGGCGAGCGCGTGCTCGAAGTGGGCGTGGGGACCGGCTTGTCCTTGCCGTTCTATCCACGATCCTGCGAGGTGGTCGGGATCGACCTCTCGGCGGGCATGCTGGCCAAGTGCCGGCAACGGGTCCGGGAACTCGAGCTCGAGCACGTCACCTTGCAGCGCATGGACGCCTCGGCGACGGAATTCCCGGACGACAGTTTCGACGCCGTGATGGCTGCCTACGTGGTCACGGCGGTGCCCGACTACCGGAAGGTGATGCGGGAGATGGTGCGGGTCTGCAAGCCAGGTGGGTGCATCATCCTCTTGAATCACTTCAGCAATGGCAACCCGATCATCAATACGATCGAGAAGGTGCTCTCGCCCTTCTGCAAGCAGCTGGGCTGGCGAACCGACCTCTCCCTTGCGACGGTCCTGGACGGTACCCACCTCGCCGTGATCCACAAGCAGAAGGTCAACCCCCTCCGCTTCTGGCATCTCGTCAAGTGTGTGAACGAGAAGGCGCCGAACGGCAACGGCCACTCCGCCTGAGTAGCTATCGGCTTTGAAGTTTCGTGAAGGAGGGTGAGCGGCGGGGATTTAGCTCTTCGTGCGCTCGGCGACCTTCTTACGCAGGCGGGCCTTCTCCAGACTGGTGAGCGCAGCTTCCTTCTCGTCGCGTGAGCCGCCCGCGGCCACCTTGGCT
>DASQRT010000291.1:0-6756 GCA_035642795.1 Nitrospirales bacterium | reverse complement strand
GCGGCACGAGCAGGGCGAGGAGGGCGTCGAGTTCGGCCGTGTCGAGTTCTGAAAGGGTTTCGGCCTGCCGGTAGACCTGCTCTGGATCGGCGGCAATCAACTCTCCCAGCCGGTGGAAAGCGAGAAAGGGGCCGGCCAGTTTCTCGTTGATCACATCACGCAGGAACGGTTGCAGCACCTTGACCAGCGTCGCCAGCATAGGATTGTCCAGCTTCGAATAGACCGCCATCCGCGTTTCGACAGACCCCTTCCCGTCGTGGCCGCTCCGGCCCTGCGAGGTGAGCATGACGATCGCCTCCCCGGTGATCAGCGAGAAGACCTTGCCGTGATGGCTCCCCTGAATGTGGTACACCCGCTGCGTAGGGTCCCGGTACAGGACATCGAACAGGGCTTCAGAGCCTTGGCCATCCTCGCCGTGGAAGCCTTGGGCCCCGACCTGTTGGACGCGGTAGTCGCCCAGGGCCAACTGGCGGACCAGCGTGGCGGTCAGGACCATGTGGTCCAGCAAAAAGTCATAGACCGGCTTGCGGATCGGCGTCAGGACTGGCGGGTTGACGTAGCTGGTCGTGGGGTCATTGACGACGCCGGCCACGCGGCACAGGGCTCGGCGCTCCATCTTGTCGTGAGGGAAGCTGTGCCCCAGGTCGTCGATGTGGAACTCGCAGTCCTGCTCGCCCGCCACCGGCCAGACGAGCAGCACCCCCGCCAGCACGACGATGAAAAGGATAGAGGTTGAAGAATGAATACGGCTACTCGCCGACCACCTGGACCACGAGGTCGCGCTTTCGAGGCCGCGTGTCGAAATCCACCACGACGATCTGCTGCCACGTGCCGAGCAGCAGCGCGCCGTCGGTGAAGGGGATGGTCACCGACGGGCCCTGCAGGTGCCCCCGCAGGTGGCTGTGCGCGTTGTCCTCGCCGGGATTGCGGGTGTTGTGCTGCCAGCGCGCGTCGGCCGGGATCAGCCGGTCCCAGATTGCCTTGGTGTCGGCGCGGATGCCCGGCTCGTCCTCGATGAGCATCACGGAGGCGGTGGTGTGCCGGATGAAGACTGTGACGAGCCCGGCTTTCAGGCCGGATTCGGCCACTGCTTCCTGGACCCGCTTGGTGACGTTCTCGATCTGGGTGTTGCCGCGCATGTCCAGCCGGATCGGGATGGTCTTGACGCTCATCTCAGCCGTCCCGCTTCAGGCTGCGCAAGTACCGGAACTCCCGACGCGGCAGCGCGGTGCCGCGGGCCTCGGCGAGCAGGTGGTCGAACGCGCCCTGCGCGGCCAGCTCGCGTAGCGTCTGCACCACACGCGGGCTCAGGATGCCCTCCACCTGCAGCTTGTCGAGGTAGGTGAAGGCCTCGGGCAAACTTTCCTTCTTGCGCGTGTAGTAGTCGCGCCCGCGCTGACGGTTGCTGTAGGCCTCGAACTGCTCGCATGCCACCAGCACCTCGGCCAGTTCGCGGACCCACCACGCCGACCCATTCAGCTTCTCGGGGTAGTAATAGTAGAGCATGACGCGCTCCATCCACGGCGCCCACTTCACGCCGAGCCGGGCCAGCTTGGGCCTGGCGGTGCGCAGCTGCCGGGCGAGGCGGCGCGCGTAGCCCAGGCGCATCTCCACCTGTTCAGCGGTCCAGGAATCGAGCGGCACACCGAGCCGGGCGAGGTTCTGGGCGTAACGTTCCAGAAACGCCTCCGTCTCCCGGCCGTACGGCGTGGACGGATGGACCGCGCGCCATTCACGGGGCCTAGTGGGAATGCCGTTTGCCCGGGCCCAGGACCAGATCTTGCCAAACAGCTCCTGGTCGAGGCCCGCCCGTCCCAAATCATGCAACAGGCACGCGACCTGGTACCGCTCCACCCGTTCTGCGGGATGGCCCAGACGCCGCGCGACCGCCGCGCACATGCGAGCGGTGCGGAGCGCATGGTGGTGGTCGTACCCGCGAATCACCCTGCCGGGCTTGCGCGGGTGCGGATAGTCATACAGCCGCATGAGCGGCCCGACCAGCGAGCGCGGCATCAGCAACGGCGCAGAATCGCGGGCAGACTCGGGCATGATGATCCTCTTGCCAAGCTACGACGGCAGTGCGCCTGGAGAATATCTCTAGGGGGGAAAGCTGTCAAGTTTGGGCACGGGTTGCCAGGTGACACCGGGCAAGGTATGATCGGGAACAGTTTCCCGTGACAGACCTCACACGCATCAAGACGAAGACGCCAGCGCCCTACCCGATCACGGCGATCAGCGTCGAGACGCACGACACCAAGACCTTTCGCTTCGCCCTGCCGGAGAACGCCACGCTGGACATGCTGCCGGGCGACCACCTCTACGTGCACGCCACGATCAACGGCAAGGCCGTCAAGCGGCCCTACACGCCGTCGTCGCTGCCCGGCACCGTGGGTTACTTTGACTTGACCATCAAGCGCTATGAGACCGGCGTCGTCTCCAAGTACGTGCACGCCCAGAAGGTTGGCGACACCGTGCTGATGAGCGGGCCGAACACGGGTGGGCACTGGGTGGACGGAATGGCCAAGAAGGTCGGCTTCGTCGCCGGCGGGACCGGCATCACTCCGATGATCGCCATCATCCGCTGGATCCTGACGAAGCGGCTCGACGTCAAACTGGTTTTAATCTTCGCGAACAAGACCGAGGCGGACATTATTTTCCGGGAAGAGTGGGATCGGGACGTGCGTGCGCATCCCAACTTCCACTGCTACCACGTGCTCGAGCAGCCGCCTGCGGACTGGACGATGGGGGCTGGGCGGGTCACAGCGGACGTGTTGCGGACGCACCTGTCACCACCAGGGCCTGATGCAATCGTCTTTCTTTGCGGCACCCCGCCAATGATGGAGGCGCTGGAGGGCACCCTCAAGGACCTCGGTTATCCCGAGGAGGCCGTCATCCTGCCGTAGACCGTAGGGCTGGACGGCGAGTCGAGCACTTCGCGCACCTTGCGCAAGAAGACATTCGCCGAGAATGGCTTTTGAAGAAACGCCAAGCCTGAGTTCAACACCCCATGACGGACGACCGCGTCATCAGTGTAGCCGGACATGTAGAGCACCTTCGTCTCTGGATGAATGGTCCCCAATCGCGCAGCCAGTTCACGGCCGCTCAACCCCGGCATCACCACATCCGTCACGAGCAGATGGATCGAACCGGAATGCGTATGGCAGATGCTCAGGGCCTCCGTGCTATCACGCGCTTCGCACACGGCATAGCCGTGCGATTCAAGGATCTCCCGCGTCAGGCTTCGAACCATTTCCTCATCTTCCACGAGAAGAATCGTTTCCGAGCCACGGAGTACCGAGGAACGAGGATGGGCCGGCTCGCTCCCCTCAGCAACACCCTCGACCCTCGGCAGGTAGGTTTTAATCGTCGTGCCTTTCCCCGGCTCGCTATAGATCCAGATGTTGCCGCCACTCTGTTTGACAATGCCGTAGACCGTGGACATGCCAAGACCGGTCCCCTTTCCTGGCTCTTTGGTCGTGAAGAAGGGTTCGAAGATGCGTGCCTGGGTTTCCGCATCCATCCCGCACCCGGTGTCGCTGAGCGCCAGCATCACGTACGGTCCAGGCTGGACTGAGACATGCCTGCTAGCGTACGCTTCGTCCAACTCGACGTTCGCGGTCTCGATGGTCAATTTGCCGCCCTCCGGCATCGCGTCGCGGGCATTGACGGTCAGGTTCAGGATGACCTGTTCGATCTGCCCTGGATCCGCCTTGACGAGGCCCAATCGAGGTTGCAGTACGGTCACGAGGTGAATGTCCTCGCCGATCAGCGGCTTGAGCATCGCTTCAAAGTTCGTCACCACAGCATTCAGGTCCAACACCCTCAGCTCCAAAACCTGCCGACGGCTGAAGGCCAAAAGCTGGCGGGTCAATGTGGCGGCCCGCTCACCCGCTTTCATGATCTGCTCGACGCTCTTGCGAGCAGGGGCGTTAGCACCGAGGCTGTTGAGCACAATTTCACTGTAGCCGTAGATGGCCATCAGCAGGTTGTTGAAGTCATGGGCGATGCCGCCGGCAAGCCGTCCGATCGCCTCCATTTTTTGAGCCTGGCGAAGCTGCTCTTCCAGTCTGGTCCTGTCCTCGTCCGCCAACTTGCGTTCCTTCCGTTCCTCGGCCTCGCGCAAGGCACGACGCACCACATGGGCCAGTCGTGAGAGGTGGTGTTTCAGCACGTAGTCTGTTGCGCCGGCCTTCAGGGATGCGATCGCTGCGTCTTCTCCGATAGTGCCGGAAACAACGATGAAGGGGACTGCAGGACACAGTTCCTGTGCGAGGGCCAACGCAGACAGTCCGTCGTACGAAGGCAATGTATAGTCGGATAGGATGATGTCCCACCCGTTCTGCTTCAGAGCGGCAAGGAAGTCGTCGTGGGTCTCGACCCGAACCAGTTCGCAGGCCAGGCCTTCTTTGACGAGCGCCAAGCGAACTAATTCCTGATCATCCGGATTGTCTTCGAGATGAAGTATGCGCGCCAGTGATCCCATGAGCGTGCGCGACTCCGATCCTGGTTCCTGTCCTTGCCTCACCGTCCCACCCTCTCTTCAGATTTAGACGGATGTGCAGAAGGCAGACTTCCCATGATCAAAATGCACAGGGTGTGCCATACTTTGCAGAAGAAACTTGGACAGCGATTTCTAAAGAAATAACAGAATTACATGAATTGTGACGGGCGGGTATAGGCTTTCCACGGCTTCCAGAGCAGGGGAGCCCCTACATAGCCTGTGGCTATGTCCGTAAAGGGCTCCGGCGTGAAAAGCTTCAGGAGAAGTCGGATCCGTCTTTATTCGTGCTTGGCCCGGATCAACTTGGCCCGAGCGGCCAGCGTCGTCGCTTGGTCTTCCCGGGTGGTCCTTGCGAGCAAGGCTGCGTAGTTCTCCAGGGTCGTGGCCAGTCCCAGATCGTCTGGTCCTAGCACTTTTTCCTTGATAGCCAGCGCGCGCTGATAGAGGGGCTCGGCCTCGTCGTAGCGGCCCTGAACGTAATAGAGCTCGCCCAGATTGTTGAGGATGATGGCGACGTCAAGATGCTCCGCCCCCTTGGCGTGCTCCATGATCTCAAGCGCCTGGCGGAACAGCGGTTCTGCCTCGGCGTAGCGGCCCTGGCTTCTGAAACTGACGGCGCGGTTATTGAGGTCACTGGCCTGATCCGAGGGCACGCGGGGTTGCAGGAGTGGTTGGGCCAGCGGGTGCTCCCAGCCCCAGCCGGATAGCTTCCCATTCTCGATAATCACCGGCGTCAACTGTTTGTAGGTAATCACGCCCTCGGGATCAACTCCGCCCGTGTAGTAGAACAGCACCTCATAGCTCATGCCGCCTTGCTCCAGGGTCTGCGTCCGGTAGGGGCTCTGGATGACTTCGCGCTTCTCGCACGGCAGCCAGCCGAGCGCACGTTGGACCTGGGCCCATGTGGACCATCCCCACTGGACACACCCTTCCACTGGATCGACCTTCATCCGTTCCAGAACATCCTCGCGTGATTGGCCGACGGTCAGTGTCTTCAGATGGGCGACATTCAGGGCCGCCAAGTCCAAATTCTTATCGGGCGTTGGGTAGGATGTGTAGGTGGCAACGTTCGAAGCCGAGCACGCGGCTAACGCAAGCAATCCTATGACCGAGCCGATCGGGATCATTCGTATCATCATGCTGGCCTGCTCCCTTTGGTCTTACCGGTGATCCTGCTGACCTCATCGAAGTATGCAACAAACGCTTTCATTCCCCCGGACGCCTGCCCCCAGTCGAAACGCTCGTTGGGCGCGTGATAGCCGTGCTCCGGCAGACTCAAGCCCAGGAACATCACGGGCGCTCTCCACCGCTCCGCCATGGTCACGACTGCCCCAATGGACCCGCCCTCGCGGATGAAGGCCGGGTCCTTGCCGAAGCCGAAGCGCAGAGCCTTCCGCACGGCCTCCGCATACGGCCCGCCCAGATCGGCCACGTAGGGTCGCAGCATGCCGTGCGCTTCCACGTGGACATCCGGGTTGAGCTTACGGACATAGGCGCGGAAGATCCGGAAGATGGCGGCCGGGTCCTGATCCGGCACCAGCCGCATGCTGACCTTCGCTTCTGCGCGCGGCGGAATGGAGGTTTTGACCCCCGGCCCCGTGTATCCTCCGACGAAGCCGTGCACCTCAAACGTGGGTTCGGCCCACAGGCGCTTCATGACTTCCATGCGATCCCGCACACGCAATTTCGTCAACTGGTGCGCGGCGGCGAAGGTCTTCACCTGAAAGCCCGACTTCAGAAACTGCGCCCGATCCGTCTTGCCCAGCGGCCTGACTGACTTGTAAAACCCGGGGATGGCAACCCGTCCGGTCTTTGCGTCCACGCAGGCCGCGAGCACAGCGGCCAGCTCCGCGAGGGGATTGCGAGCCGCGCCGCCAGTCAAGCCGGAATGCGCCTCCCGCCTGGCGGTCTCCAGGGTCAGCCGTGCGGCCAGATTGCCCCGCAGCCCATAGGGCGCCGCCGGACGGCCGCCCGCCAGCCAGATTGTGTCGGATACAACGACAGAATCTGGTTTGCGAATATTCCCTCTCGCCAAGCCTTCCGCAAAGTGGGGACTGCCTATTTCCTCCTCCAGTTCCCAGACGAACTGGATGTTGAGCATCACGTCGTGCTCGACCGCGTAACGGGCCGCCAGCAACGCGGTGAGCGCCGGCCCCTTGTCGTCAGTGGCGCCGCGGCCATAGTAGTTTTCGCCCTCGACCGTGAATTTGAATGGCTCGCGCGTCCATTCCGGCTCCATCGCCGGCTGCACATCG
>DASQRT010000290.1:0-4919 GCA_035642795.1 Nitrospirales bacterium | reverse complement strand
GAAGTCTTCCACACCCTGAAGGGCCTGCTGAAGAAGAAGGGCCTCAGCACCGCCGTGGGTGATGAAGGGGGCTTTGCCCCCAACCTAGGCGCGAATGAGGAGGCCCTGGCGCTCATTGTGCAGGCCATCGAGACGGCTGGGTACGCGCCGGGGAAGGATGTGGCGCTGGCGCTGGACCCAGCGGCCAGCGAGTTCTACGAAGACGGCCGGTACGTGATGAAGGGCGAGACACAGGCCCGGCGGTCCAGTGAGGATATGATTCGGTATTACGAGGGCCTAGTCCGGCGCTACCCAATCGTCTCGATCGAGGACGGACTGAGCGAGAAGGACTGGAAGGGCTGGAAGATGCTCACCGAGCGGCTGGGCCATCGGGTGCAGCTCGTCGGCGACGACATCTTCGTGACCAACCCGGAGATCTTCGCCAAGGGGATTGCGGAGGGCATTGGGAACTCGATCCTCATAAAGCTGAACCAGATCGGGACGCTGACGGAGACCCTGGAGACGATCGAGATGGCGAAGCGAGCGGGCTACACGGCCGTCGTGTCCCACCGGTCCGGGGAGACTGAGGACGTCACGATCGCGGACCTGGCCGTGGGTCTGAACACCGGCCAGATCAAGACGGGCTCGCTGTCCAGGACCGACCGGACGGCCAAGTACAACCGGTTGCTCCGGATCGAAGAGGAACTGGGAGACGCCGCGCGGTATCGAGGCCGCGCGGTCTTTGAGAGAAAGGTAGCAGCGTGAAGGCCAGATCCAACCAGCGGCGGGAGATCCTCCAGGCCAGGCTGAAGCGCCGCTGGCGGTTCTATGTCATCAGCGGCGTGCTGTTGATGGGCTATTTCACCTATTCGTTCTTCTTCGACACGATGGGCGTCATGAACTACCTCAACATGAAGCGGACCCAGAGCCAAATCGCCGGCGAGATCAAGGCGATCGAGGAAGAGAACGCCAGCCTGCGAAATGACATCGAGGCGGTCAGACACGATCGGGCCACGGTGGAAGGTCTGGCCCGCGACCGGCTGGGCATGGTGCGGGAAGGCGAGACGGTCTTCCTGTTCGTGCCCAACACCCGTGAGAACGGGTACCCGAAGGAGCGCCCGTGAGCTCGGCCATGCCCTACCGCTCAGGCTTCGTCGCGCTGGTAGGCCGGCCGAACGTGGGAAAGTCGACGCTCCTGAACCGCATCCTCGGCGGCAAGATCGCCATCATCTCGAACAAGCCTCAGACGACCCGGACGAAGATTCTCGGCGTCAAGCACCTGCCCGACGCCCAATTGGTGTTCGTGGACACGCCTGGCATCCACAAGCCTAGGTTCCGGCTCAATCAGCGGATGGTCGAGACCGCGCTCCAGGCCCTCGAAGAGGTGGACCTGGTCTTCTTCCTGGTCGAGGCGACGGAAACGCCGGGTCCCGGCGACCGGTTCGTGCTCGACCGGCTCAAGGAAGGTCGCGCGCCGGCGGTCCTCGTCATCAACAAGGTGGACCTGGTGCGCAAGCCGCGCCTGTTGCCGCTGATTGATGCCTACCGGCGGATGCACGAGTTCGCCGAGATCGTGCCCATCTCGGCGAAGACCGGGGACGGCGTGGACCAGCTAGTGGACCTGGCCCGTGCCCGCATGCCGGAGGGGCCTGTCTATTTCCCGGAGGACGTCATGACGGACCAGCCGATGCGAGTCCTGGCGGCGGAGCTCATCCGAGAGAAAATCTTAGCGAAGACGCGCGATGAGCTGCCGTTTGCGGTGGCGGTCGGGATCGACTCGTTCCAGCAAGAGGGGCGGCTCGCCCGCATCAGCGCGACCGTGTATGTTGAGAAGGAGTCCCAGAAGGCCATCGTGATCGGCAAGCAGGGAGAGCTGCTGAAGGCGGTCGGCACCTATGCCCGCATTGACATGGAGCACCTCTTCGGGATGAAGGTCTTCCTGCAGCTCTGGGTGAAGGTGAAGGAAGCCTGGCGCCAAGACGAGCGCATGCTCGTCGAATTGGGTTACTGAGGGTATGGACCGGATCGAGAGCAAGGCAGAGCGGCCGGACAAGCCGGTCGTAAACGGGCGGACGGCGAGCCGATTCGACTTGATCCTGGACACGGTCGGACGCCTGCTGCGGCGGGGCGCCATCGGCAACCTGGAGCGGATGATCTCCAAGATGCATCCAGCCGACGTAGCCAAGATGCTGCATCACTTGAACACCGCGCAGGAGAAGCGGACGGTCTTCGAGCTGATCAAGCCGGACAGCGGCAAGGCGCAGGCACTGAGCGAGATGGATGAAGGGGACATCGGGGACGTGCTCCAGGATATGGTAGCCGCCGAGATCGCCATGCTGCTCAAGGACCTGCCCGACGACGACCAGGCGTACGTCCTCACCACTCTGCCGGAGGAGCGGTCGCAGGAGGTCCTCAAGCTGATGAAGCCGGAGGACTCGGCGGAGGTCAAGGACCTCATGCGATACGAGTCCAAGACGGCCGGCGCGATCATGACGACGGAGTATTTTTCCTTGACCGAGGACACGACGGCGGAGGAGGCGATCCGCAAGCTTCAAGGGGCCAAGGACACCGGGAACGTGTTTTACGTGTACGTCACCGACAAGGGCGAGAAGCTTGTTGGCGTCCTCTCGCTGCGCCAGCTGCTTCAAGTGCCCCCGCACACCCGCCTCGGGACCATGATCAAGCGGGATGTCATCAGCGTCGCCACCGACACCGATCAGGAAGAGGTTGCCAAGCTGGTGGCGCGCTACAACCTGCTGGCGATCCCGGTCGTGGACAAGGAGAACACGCTGGTCGGGATCATCACCGTGGACGACGTGGTGGACATCATCCATGACGCGGCCACCGAAGACATGCTGAAAATGTCCGGGACGCAGATCGAGGAGGAGGACGTGCTCATGCACTCCTCGGTGTTCCAGGCGATCCGCCACCGGGTCCCCTGGCTCTTGACCAACCTCATCGGGAGCATCGTGTCGGGCTCGATTCTGTGGTTCTTCCGGTTCACGATCGAGGAAGTCGTGGCCCTGGTGACGTTTATCCCGGTCATCGCGGCGATGGGGGGCAATGTCGGGTTGCAATCCTCGACGATGGTCATCCGCGGGCTGGCCACCGGCCGCATCGAGCTGTCTGACGTCAAGCGGGTGTTTGCGCGCGAGGTCCTGATCGGTTTCCTCATCGGGATGCTGTGCGGGGTCGTGACCCTGGCCGTGGCGGCCATCATGCACATTAATCTGCATTTGGGGATGGTCGTGGGCGTCGCCATGGTGTGCGCCCTGGTCATGTCCACGTCCATGGCCACGATCATGCCGGTCGTCTTGAAGCGTTACGGTGTGGACCCGGCTGTTGCCGCCGGCCCGTTCGTGACCACGGCCAACGACATTACGGGCATCACGATCTACCTCAGTCTTGCGACTGCCTTCCTGTCATACTTGAAGTAAGCCAGATGTCCTTGCTCAAGACACCGGCCATCGTGTTGAAGAGCCGCAAGTGGGGTGACGCCGACCGGATCGTCACCTTCTTTACGTTGAAGCACGGTAAGGTCCGCGGGGTTGCTCGGGGGGCGCGGCGGATGAAAAGCCGCTTCGGAGGCACCCTGGAACCGTTCGTCTATTGCGACCTCGTGCTGTACGAAAAGCCCGGCGATACCCTGTACCGCGTCTCCCAGACCGACGTCCGACAGGCCTTCCATCCGCTCCGGAACACCCTCGAGACGATCGCTTGCGCGGCGCGGCTGGCCAACTTGGCTGGTGCGGTGACGGCCGACGGCGATGCGGTACCGCGCGTATTCCACGCCCTGCTGGAAGGGTTCCGGGCAATCCAAGGCAGCGAGGACCCAAGCCTTACGGCGGCTCTCTACGAGTTGGAGGTCCTGCGTTTTGCCGGGTATCTGCCGCACCTGGACCGCTGCAACGTCTGCCAGGGAAGGGCTGGCGGCGGGGCCTGGTACTTCTCACCGCGCGCGGGCGGCACGGTCTGCACGGCGTGCGTCAAGCGGGAGCCGGCGCGCTGTCCCGCCGTGTCGCCGCCCTGCCTGGCTTTCTTTCGCCAGGTGCTCCGGATGGACCCGGCCCGGTTGCCTCGGCTCAAGGCCTCCGCGTTCCTACGCAACGAGTTGCGCGAGGTCATCGAGCTATATGTGGACTGCGTGGCCGGTAAGCGGATGCCGCGCACGCACGCTTTGTTCGCTGCGGAGAGACCGGCGCCGCCGTACCGGCTAGCCGCTTTGCAGGAGGCGTGATGGCGGCGCACGGGGGTCCGGCGGCGTGATTGCACGGTTTACCGGCAAGGCTTTTGTCGCGCTTGGATTTGTGCTGGGCATTTACGGGCTGACGGAAGGCAATGATGTGGTCATGCGGGCCGGGCTCGGGTTTCTCGCGGCTGGCGTGCTGGCGTCCGCGTACGGGCTCTACCATTGGGTGACGAGAAGTGGCGTAACGAGCGATCAGGGAGGCCCGCGCAGGCCGTGAACGAGACTGTCCAGCCCAAGGACATGGACTGGATCGAGAACGGCGTGCTCGGCATCGAGTGGAGCGACGGCCACAAAGGCGTGTACCCGATCCGCTATCTCCGCCAGCATTGTCCCTGCGCGGCCTGTACGGATGAATGGACGGGCGAGCTCCGGATCAAGTCAGACGCCATTCCGATGTTCATCGCGGTCAAGGACATCGAGCCGGTCGGACGGTACGGGCTGCGCTTCCGGTGGAGCGACGGCCACGACACGGGCATCTATTCCTTTTCGATCCTGCGCAACAGGTTCTGCCGCTGTGCGATCTGCAAAGCTGCTGAGAACAAGTAATGCCGAGGCTGCTGGTTCTGCAACACGTCTCCTGCGAGCACCTCGGATTGATCGAGCCTGCGCTGAAAGAGCGCGGCATGGAGTACCAGTACGTTCGTCCGTTCGCCGGCGAGCCCATCCCGAAGGTATTGGACGGCTGGGCGGG
>DASQRT010000289.1:0-4460 GCA_035642795.1 Nitrospirales bacterium | reverse complement strand
ATGGGTACAAAGTTGTATGTGGGCGGCCTACCCTATTCGACCACCGAGCAAAAGCTTCAGGAGCTGTTCTCACCGCAAGGATCGGTGACGTCGGCCAAGATCATCACGGACCGGTACACAGGCCAGTCACGCGGGTTCGGGTTCGTCGAGATGGCCACGGCGGAGGAGGCCCAGAAGGCGATCACGGCACTGAACGGCACTCAACTGGATGGCCGGACGATCACCGTGAACGAGGCCAGGCCCCAGGAGAAGCGCCCCGGCGGTGGTGGAGGAGGGGGTGCTGATCGCGGAGCGGGGAGACGCTGGTAGTCGACCTCCTCAAGAAACCGTCAGCGAACAATGAAGAGGCAGGGATACCGACCGTCGGTGTCCCTGCCTTTTTTGAATCCCATTAGCTCCCATTCCACAGGCTTTTTCCGAGTCCCCCGTCTTGCTTTCCTGCCACGGAAAGTTCTTTTTCGGCCTGGGGTAGTGTGTGACCGGGTGGGTGCTCGAGGATCCTCACTCGAATGAAGGACCACACGATCAGTCCTGCGGATGTTGGCGAGCGGAGCCGGCACTACGGCATCCGCGAGGGCGCTTTCCAGGCGGTCATGGTGGGCGGGGGGGAGAACTACCTGTCCGCCTTTGCGCTGCTGCTCCACGCCTCCGCATTCCAGATCGGTCTCCTTTCGGCCCTACCCCAGATCGTGGGGACGTGGGCTCAACTGTTCTCCGTCAAGGTCCTGAACCGGTTCCACCATCGCAAGGCGCTCATCCTGGTCGGGGCGGCGGGGCAGGCGATGGTCTGGCTCCCCCTGCTGGCCCTGCCGCTTGTGTTTCTGGAACGCGCCCCGTGGCTGTTGATCGCATGCGCCGTGGCCTACGTCGCGATGGGGCACTTTGCCATCCCCGCCTGGAACAGCTTGATCACAGACCTCGTCGATCCCGATCAGCGGGGGGCGTATTTCGGTCACCGGGCCAAGCTCATGACCGTCACCAGCTTTTGCGCCTTGTGCGGGGCCGGTCTGCTGCTCCATGCGGCCGAAGAGTGGGAGACGCCATGGGCCGGCTTTGCGATCGTCTTCCTGCTGGCGGCAGCCGCCCGCGTCGTCTCCACGAGCTATCTCGCCCGGATCGAGGAGTCGACCGAGTCCGTGACGCGCGAAGCAGAGTTCCGCCTGCTGGCGTTCCTGCAGCGGGAGCGGGGATCAAACTTCCAGCGATTTCTGGTCTTTTCCGGGCTCATGCACGTCAGCGTGCTGATCGCCGGTCCGTACTTCGTGGTGTATCTGATCAACGATCTCCATTTCACCTATCTGCAATATACGGCGTGGTTGGCCGCTGGCATCCTGGGCCAATTCGTCACTCTGAAACCGTGGGGCCGGCTCGGAGATCGCTATGGGAACAAAAAAGTTCTGGTGGCGACAGGGCTCCTGGTACCGTTCCTTCCGATGCTATACGTCATCAGCACGGACTTTTACTACCTGATTGCAGTCAACTTCGCCGGCGGGGTGATCTGGGCGGGGCTGTCGCTGGGCTTACAGAACTACGTGTTCGACGCCGTCCGTCCTGAAGATCGGGCGAAGGGCGTCGCGGTGTGGAATGCCGTGAACGCCCTGGGCTGGTTCCTAGGCGCCATGATCGGGAGCTGGCTGGCGGCGAGGGTCCCTTCGGAACTCGACCTGCTCGGGTGGCGCCTCGGCCTGGTCTCCAATCTGCCGTTCGTCTTCTTCATCTCCGGGGCTTGCCGGCTGATCGTCTCGCTGAGTCTGCTTGGAACGTTCCGAGAGCCGCGCAGCGTGGAGCCAATTTCGCACCGCGACCTGGTGGCAGAGCTGCCGTTGATCAAGCCGCTGGCTGAAACGTTTTGGGGAGGGAACCGACGGGAGTAAAACCGTGGTATGATGGAGGCGTGGAGGTGCCGAGCATGGCGCACGAAACGATTCTCCTCCACGGCCACATCATCGACTCCCTACTGTTGCCCAAAGTCCTGGACCTCATCCTCCAGTACGGCGGGTCATTCGAACTCGCCCACGTTCGGATCGGAAAGACCCGCGAGGAGCCCTCCGACGCGCGCATCATCGTCCATGCCGAGTCCCCCGAACGGCTGGCGGAGATCATCGCGGCGGTCCAGGCGCACGGTGCGGCGGTCGAGAAGGAAGCGGATTGCCAATGGCTGGAGGCTCCGGTGGACGGCGTCTTTCCGGACGACTTCTACGCCACGACCCACCTGCCGACCGAGGTGCGCGTGCATGGCAAGTGGGTGCCGGTGAAGGGGATCGAGATGGATCTGGGCATACGGCTCGATCGGGACGATCTTGCCCCGCATACGGTGCCGATGGCCGAAGTCCGCAAAGGGGATCGGATCGTGGTCGGACGGGAAGGCATCCGGGTGACCCCGCTGGCGCGGCCGGCGCAACTCGACGTGTTCGGGTTCATGGGCGCCCAGGTCTCCTCCGAGCGGCCCCACGGTCACCTCATCGCCGGTATCGCGCGCCGCATGCAGGCGTTACGAAAAAGTGAGGCCAAGATTCTCCTGGCAGGCGGCCCCGCTATCATCCATGGCGGAGGTCGCGAGCCCCTGGCCTGGCTCATCGAAGCTGGCTACATCCACGTGCTCTTTTGCGGCAACGCGCTGGCCGCGCACGACATGGAAGCCCACCTCTACGGCACTTCGCTGGGGCTCCGTCTCGAAGGCGGAGTTCCATCCCATCACGGCCACGAGCATCATCTGCGGACGATCAACCGCATCCGGGCCATCGGGAGCATCGAGGAAGCGGTACATCAGGGGGTCATCACGACTGGGATCATGGCCGCCTGCGTGCGGCGCGGGGTGAAGGTCGTGATGGCTGGCGCGATCCGGGACGATGGACCGCTTCCCGGCGTGATCACGGATTCAGTCCAGGCGCAGGCCGCGATGCGCGCCGCCCTGCCTGGCGTCGAGCTGGCCCTGCTGGTGGCCTCGACGCTGCACGCCGTCGCAACCGGCAACTTGTTGCCCGCGTCGGTGCCGACGGTCTGCGTGGACGTGAACCCGGCGGTGCCCACCAAGCTGGCCGACCGCGGGAGCTTGCAGGCCATCGGCCTGGTGATGGACGCCGCGTCGTTCCTTCGGGAACTGGCGCGCCAATTGGGGTGGAAAGAATGAGCCGCTTGCTGGTGTGCCCGCCGGACCATTATCGGATCGCCTACGAGATCAATCCCTGGATGGACGTCAAGAGGGGGGCCGATCCCATGGTGGCGCGCGTGCAGTGGCATGCCCTGGTGGCAATGCTGGAGAAGAACTGCGGCGCGACGCTCGAGCGGATCGTGCCCGTCGCGGGGCTGCCGGACATGGTCTTTACCGCCAACTCCGGGATCGTGGCGGGTCGCACGGTGGTCCTCAGTCAGTTTCGCTATCCGGAGCGGCGTCCCGAGGAACCGCCGTTCGAGCGGTGGTTCCAGGAGCATGGTTATCAAGTCAAGCGGCTGTCGCTGGGTCTCTACTTTGAGGGTGCAGGGGATATGTTAGGGACCAGGGACTTGTGGTTCGGGGGCTATCTCCAGCGGACCGACATCCGCGCGTACCGCTACGTGGGAGAGTTCCTGGGGCGTGAGATCCTACCGTTGGAGCTCGTGGATCCGCGGTTCTATCACCTGGATACCTGCTTCTGCCCGCTGTCAGGAGGCGAGGTGATTTGGTTTCCAGGCGCGTTCGACCGCTACGGGCAAGCTGCGGTCAAGGAGCGCATCCCTGCGGAGAAAAGGATCGCGGTGCCGGAAGAGGAAGCGATGCGGTTCGCCTGTAACGCGGTCTGTATCGGGAAGCACATCGTCATCCCAGAGGGCTGTCCTATCACGATGGAGCGGTTGGAGAGGCTGGGGTATGCGCCGCACGCCGTGGGGCTGTCCGAATTCATCAAGTCCGGCGGGGCGGCGAAGTGCCTGACGCTCGCTCTGGACTAGCGGCGCACGATCACGCGACGTGACTGACGGGCCTACTGTCCAGGCCCATCCAGAACCCTTCGAGATAGTCCAGCACCGCCGTCATGCCTCGGCGAAAGTCGTCGCGTTCCCGTTCCGTCATCTTGCCGAGTCCGCTAGTATCGCCACCGTCCACGGCCGCCACCGCCTTCTTCATGGCGTCCTCGTGCGTCGCTTCGAGGTCGCGGTGGAAGGTGAAATACGTCATGTCCATTTGGGGGTACCGGGAGTCCTGCAACACTCTGAGGCCGGGGATCAGGTGGTCCCACATCGTGATCGCCATGTTTTCCAGCCCGAACGAAGCACCGAGCGCCGTGGCGTGATTGCCGCTGCTGTAGAGCTGCTCCATCCCGTCGATGTAGGCGCGCGTCGACGGCAACATGGGCCGGGTCAGGGCCTCGTGCACATCCATGCCGACCGAACGCAGGAAGTCACGGTAGAGCAGTTCGTGCCGGTTCCGTGGCCGGCCGTCTCCAAGCTCTGAGTACAGGACCGTGGTGAGTTCTTCGGCCACG
>DASQRT010000288.1:0-19342 GCA_035642795.1 Nitrospirales bacterium | reverse complement strand
CACCGAGCCGTGGAAACACCAAACCTGCCACGGCAAGGAACGCGACGCCGAACGTGACCATGATCGCCCGGTGGGACAACGCCCAGCGAAGGACTGGATGGTAGATGGAGCGCAGCGCCCGCACAAGGATCGTCTCGGTTTCTCGAACATGTTCGGGGAGTAGGAACGACGCCAGGACCGGCGTGACCGTGAAAGTCGCGATCAACGCGCCCGCCAAGGCATAGCCATAGGTCCGCGCCATCGGGTTGAAGATCTGTCCTTCGACGCCCTGCATGGTGAACAGCGGGACGAACGCCGCCAGTGTAATCGCGGTCGAGAAGAGGATCGCCTTGTCCACCTGGAGGGCACTGGCGAAGATCATTTGCATCCGCTCGGGCCATCCCTGCGCCTCCTGCGCTTGCGCCACGTGACCCTCCACGAACTCACGCTGGTCCTCCTCATTCATCTGGAAATTGCGGAAGGTGTTCTCGACGAGGATAACGCACGAGTCGACGATGATGCCGAAGTCGACGGCACCGACCGATAAAAGATTTGCCGACTCTCCCATCAGATACAAAATAATGACGCTGAAGAGCAGCGCGAAGGGGATATTGGCGCCGACGATGATGGCGCTGCGCAGGTTGCCCAGAAAAATCCACTGGATGAAGAACACCAGCAGGCAGCCAAAGACGAGATTGTGCAAGACCGTGTGCGTGGTGACCGAGACGAGAGTGGCACGGTCATAAAAGGGGATTGCGTGGACACCCGCGGGCAGGGTGCCATTGCTGTTGATCTTCTGGATTGCCGCCTGGACGCGGGCGACGACCTCATTGGTGTGCAGCGTCCTGTCCATGACCACGATCGCCGTGACTGCGTCGTCCTCATAGTCGCGGCCTGCCTTGCCCAGCCTGGGCAGATAGCCCACGGACACGTTCGCGACGTCCTTCACCAGAATCGGGATTCCGCCCGCTTGGGCGCTGAGGACGATGTTCTCAATATCCTCCACCTTTCCGATCAGGCCGACACCGCGGACATTGACCGACTGCTGGCCGATGTTGATCGTTCTGCCACCGACATTAATATTGGCGTTGCCGATGGCGGTCAGCATTTGCGGCAGGGTGATACTGTAGGCGTCGAGCTTGTGGAGATCGACCTCGACATCGTAGGTCTTGGTCGTACCGCCCCAGGTCACCACCTGGACCACGCCTGGCACCGTCAGCAACCGACGTTGCATGACCCAGTCCTGCAGCGTACGAAGATTGGTCAGTCCGAAGTGCGGAGGCCCGACCAGTTGGTAGCGAAAGATCTCGCCGACCAGGCTCGAGCCCTGGATATTCGCCGACACACCGTTGGGCAGACTGACGTTCTGCTGCAGGGCAATGGCCGCCTGCGCTTTGGCGAAGTAATAATCGATGCCATACCTGAACCTGACCCGGACGAAGGACAGTCCATAGAACGAGGTCGAGCGAATGACCTCGACCCCCGGAACGACGGCGAGGCCGACCTCCATGGGAATCGTGTAATAGCGCTCCATCTCCTCGGCGGACAGGCCGGGAGCCTGGGCAGTGATTTCAAGAATAACTGGCGCCGGGTTCGGATAGGCCTCGATATTCAGCTTGGAGAATGCCATGAGGCCACCGCCGATGAGCACCACCAAGCCCAAGAGGACGATCGGACGGCGGGACAGCGCGAACGTGAGGAGTGCCTTCAGCACGGGACCCCTCTCGGGATACGTATCGTCTTGGTGCGTAGTAAAAGGCTCATCGGGACGCCTCCGTCAGCGCATTGCTTAAGAATAGCGCCCCTTCGGTGGCGACCAGTTCCCCAGGCTTCAGTCCCTCAAGGATCTGATCGAACCCGTTCTGCTGGAGGCCAACCTTGACCGTCCGCTTGACCAAGCGCTTTCGGTCGGTTGTGACCCACACCGTCATTGAGCCGTCGCCTTCCCGGACCACGCCGTTGAGCGGCACGGCCGGGGAACGGACGTCCGTGCCCGTCCGGATCACGAAGGTCGCGAACATCCCGGGCCGCAGTTCGTGCGTGGGGTCACGGACTTCTGAGCGCACCAAAACCCGGTGGGTAGACGGATCCACCGATGCCCCGATATTGACGATCTTTCCACGAAACGCCCGGCCCGGATAGGCCTTCACCGAAACGTCGACCTCCTCTCCCAACCGGAGAAACGGAAAGTCCGTCTCGGCGACGTTTGCCAGCATCCACATGGTCGAGATATCAGCCAACGTGTACGGCGCCGGCGGGTTGCCCGGCTGTACGAGGAGGCCAGGGGCAGCATTCCGCGCGGTCACCCGTCCCGTGATGGGGCTTCGCACGACCAGCACCGGGTCGATCTTGCGCTCGGCGATGATGCGGTTCATATCCGCATCGGTCTTACCAAAGATACGGACAGCATCACGGGCAGCCTTGAAGGCGCCCTCGGCGGCTTGCTGGTCGGAGACGGCCTGATTCAAGTCTTTCTCGGCGATCCCCTGTATCTCATACAGCTGCTTGGCGCGCTTCAGCGTGCGCGTCGTCAGGTCGAGGACGCCTGCTGCGGCGATGAGGCTCGACCCGGCCTGCACCAGATCGGGGCTGTCAATCGTGTAGAGGGGCGTGCCCTTCTGCACATCATCGCCGGCTCTGGCGAAGAGCGTGATGATCTTGCCGGGAACGGGGGGAAAGACCTGTACCGACATCTCGTCGTTGAACGCAATATTGCCAACCGCCTCGCGCTGGATCGTGAAGTCACGTTCCCCGGCGGGTTCAACCTTGAACTGCTCGAACTCCGAAGCGGATAACTCCACGCTTTGGGCCGCCAAGGGATCAGTCGAGGGACGTTGGGGAGTTCCGTACGGCGATCGGTTGGCATCCGCGGCTTTGGGGGCGGAAGGCGCCGGGCCTCCCTTCGACGGTCCGCCAGGAAACTCTACGAAAGACGCCCACAAAGCGATCAGGAGTCCCGCGGCCACGGTTGCGGCGCCCACGACGACACGTTTCTTGTCAAAGCTCATAAATTGCCTTCTTTCGCGTTGCCATCCCTAGAGACTCCGCGCATGTCCCATCCACTACACACGGAAGGCTGTGAACAGGGCCGATTTACGCTGCGCGTCAAACACAATACGCACGCCCGACAGAATAATCCTAAGGGACTCGAAAGTGAACCTGCAAAGAGGCACTTTCCCAGGTTCTATCGAGGATCAGATCCGGTAGATAGAAATGCGTTGATAGAGAGGCGGATCGGACTGTGACGAAATGGAAGGAGCAACGGAAACAAAAAGCCTGGGCGGTTGTGGAACAAACGAAGCGACAAACCAAACGGCCAGTTGACCATGCACCAAACCCAGGAGATCTTCTCGGCTCTCCTCATCAGGTTCAATGGCCTGCTGCACAACCGTTAGAGGCTGAGACAGTGGGATGTCATCACTCAGATCAAAGGTGTCTAGCCAGCACATCCCGCCCAACAGAAATAGGGCAAGAAGGAACACCCAGGCCTTCTGTTGCTCAGAAGCATTCCTAAGCATGAATCCTCTAATAAAACTCACTTCTTAGTCTGTCAAGGAGGCATCTCATACATCATACACGATCGTCTTCTTCCTCCCCATGCTGCAGGAGGGTATCTAAATATGTTAAATATAGCAATCTATATACCAAAGATCAGACCACGGCTTATTTTGGCGGCTACCGTCTAAACTTCTATTTCATTTCAATAGGCTAGATGACAAGTAACCCTTACAAAGACAGAGAGATCGTACCATGTTCCTATAGAGATATCGGTAGTAGACTTCCCATAATTGAGCGAACGGACTTCCCATTGCTGCCTGACCTCTCCCCCGTAAACCGATCCATGGTGTATGTTAGGCATGGGAAGCGTTAATTTTAATCTAGTACTTTACACTAGGCGTTACTTCGAGAGGTCCTGCGGCGGAACGGGCGGCGCGTCGTCCACTTTACGGACCCGCCCCAACTGGTCGTACTCGACCCGGACGCCGTGGCGGCTCAGGGTCCCGAAGCGATAGTAATAGGTCTCGTAGAGATAGGGTCCGTACTGCTTCTCATCGACGCTGGCGAAGTAGGCCATGATCTTGTGGACCTCGTCCTTTGTCATGCCGTAGTGGACCACCTTCTTGTAGTATTCGTAGGGGAAGGTCCCGCGCCGCTCGATCTTGGACCATTCTACGCCGAGCGTGGCGGCCAGGGCCTTCATCTCCTGGACATACCAGATGCGGTCAGCAATGACCAGGAGGACGAACGTCCCCACGATGGCGGCGATCCATTTGGCGGTCCAGGGCATCGAGGAGCGGTCAGGGGACCGCCAGCGTCGGGGCGTTGACGACTTCCACGTCCTGGGGCACCGTGAACTCGAACAGCCCGTCCTTGAGGCCGGTGTTCGCCCGGAGCGTGCTGAACGTGAAGGTAGACACGTTCCCGTTCACGTCGTGCAGCTCGACCCGGCGCAGGAAGTAGGAGCCCGGCTCCACTTCGACGACGATCCTCGGGTGGTCCGGCCCGCCGTCGATGAGGGTCAGGCTCAGGAGCGGAAGGCCACCGTTCCCTTTGGCTCCAGCCGGCGCAGCTGAGACGAGGTAGTGACTGTCCAGCCGCCCGATGCCTTGGAGTAGGTGGAGCGGGGCCTGGGAGTTGGCCAGCTTGGAGAGCTGCCCAACCATCACCTGCTTGTGCTCTGGAATGTAGAACTGGACCTTGTCGTTGTCCACGAAGATCTGTTCAAGCGTGGGCGCCAGGTAATCCCACCGGAGTTTGCCCGGCCGCTTGATGTAGACCCGGCCGGACGACTGGAGCGGCTTGGCAAACCCCTTGATGTCCGTGGACTGGGAGAATTCAGCGGTGAGGTCGGTCGTCTTCTGGTAACGCGCCTCGATCTTCTTCACCAGATCCTTCACGGGATCCCCGGCGCGAGCGGGCGCCGGCAGCCAGGCGGTCCCCAGCACGAGCGCGGCCAGGGCGACGCGCCCCGCGAACGCGTGGCAGGTCATAACCCCTCATCCACGCCAACGCGCTTGACGAGCACTTCCCGGCGACCGTCTCGCGACATCGCGCCGACGATGCCGTCCTGCTCCATCATCTCGATCATGCGGGCCGCGCGGGGATAGCCGATGCGGAGCCGGCGCTGCAGGAACGAGGCCGAGGCCTGACCAGTGCCGGTCACGATCTCCTTGGCCTTCTCGTACATCTCGTCCCGCTCGCCGTCGTCGCCGGGCGCCTCCGCCCCCACCGGCACCGCCTCCTCGGCGAAGGCCGGACTGCCCTGGGCCTTGACGAACTCCACGACCTTGCGCAGATCTCCCTCCGGCACGTAGGCGCCGTGCACGCGAATCAGCTTGCCGCTGCCGGTGGCGAGGTAGAGCATGTCGCCGCGGCCCAGCAACTGATCGGCGCCGTTCTGGTCGAGGATCGTGCGCGAGTCGGTCTTCGAGGCGACCTGGAACGCAATGCGCGCCGGGAAGTTCGCCTTGATAAGGCCGGTCAGCACGTCCACGGAGGGCCGCTGCGTGGCGAGGATCAGGTGGATCCCGGCGGCCCGCGCCATCTGCGCAAGCTTGGTGATGGAGTCCTCGACTTCCTTCGACGCGACCATCATCAGGTCGGCCAGCTCGTCAATGACGATGACCAGGTAGGGGAGCGGCGCTGGCGGCGTCTGTGCCTCCGGGCCGCCAGGAGCCGCCGTCTCGCCCAACGCCAGCCGCTCCTCTTCCGAGAGATACGCCGGCTGCGGCTCCGTGCCGGGCACGACCTCCCCCTCCGGCGTCTCCAAGGGTTGCGGCGGCGGGACGCCCTGGGCCTCCGCGACGGCCCGGTTGTACGCGTCAATGTTGCGGGCGCCGTACTCGGCCATCAGCTTGTAGCGGCGGTCCATCTCCTTGACGGCCAGCATGAGCCCGCGGGAGGCGGCCTTGGGCTGCGTAATGACCGGACGCCACAGATGCGGGATGTCCTCGTACACCGTCAGCTCGAGCATCTTGGGGTCGATCAGCAGAAACTTGACCTCATCCGGGCGCGCCGCGAAGAGGAGACTCAGGATCATCGTGTTGAGGCCGACGCTCTTGCCCGATCCCGTGGCGCCCGCGACGAGCAGGTGCGGCATGCTCCGGAGGTCCGCCACGACGGGCGTGCCGAAGATGTCCTTGCCCAGCGCCAGCTTCAACAACGAGCGAGCGCCACTGTAGGCCTCGCTCAGGACAAGCTCCTTGAGCATCACGTCTTCGCGCCGCGGGTTGGGCACTTCGATTCCGACCACGGACTTGCCGGGGATGGGCGCGACGATGCGGATGCTGGTCGCCCGCATGGCCAGCGCGAGATCGTCGGCGAGGTTCACGATGCGGGCCACCTTAACGCCGGGGGCCGGCTCGAATTCGTACATCGTCACGACGGGGCCCACGTGAGTCTGGACCACTTGGCCGTCGATCCCGAAATTCGCCAAGGCCTGGGTGAGCACCTGCGCCTGCGCGCGGATCTCCTCGTCGGTGACCCGATCCACCCGCACCGCCGGATCGCGCAGCAACACCGCCGGGTCCGGTAGCACGTACCCGGCCCCATCCATGACCTGGGGCAAGACGAGTTGCGCCGAGCGATGATCCGTGATGGCGAGCTTCCTCTTGCGGCGACGGTACGCCGGCTGGCTCAGCGGCGCCGGCTCCACGGTTTCGGCGCCGTCTGCCGCCTGCACGATCTCCGTCTCAACCGGCAGGACTGGCTTCAGCCTGATGATCTTGACCGGTTTGGCCTTGACGCGCTTGGGCTTCTCGCCCGCCCACGCCTGGAACTGACTCCACCGTTCCTGAGCCCACTCGCGCAGAGTCGCCGTCATCTCCGCCCACTGTTGGCCGAGCGCGACCAGCGAGAACGGCGTCGCGACGAGCACGGACAGGAGCAACCCGGCAATCAGCACGATGTGGGTGCCCACCGTCGCAAAGTACATCACGAGCAGCCCGCTGAGCGCGCCGCCGACACGCCCGCCCGCCAGCCCTTCCTGAACCCACCCGCTACTGATCGTCGGCACGCCGGGCACGTGCAGCGCCAGCAACATGGACAAGAACAGGAGCAACGCCGTGAAGCCGCCGGCGCTGCGGAGCGTGACGCCCAATCCGCCCCGGAGGAAGCACCGGCTTCCCAGGATCCCCAGCGCGATCGGCGCGAGATAGCTCCCGCCCCCGACGGCCGCAAAGACGACGGTGGCCAGTGTCATCCCGACCCGGCCGATCAGGTTGTGAACGGACTCCGGATGAAAGGATTGTTCGAACAGGATCGGATCGCGTGGAGAGTAGGACAGCAGTGAGAGACCGAGGAGCAGGGCCAAGGTGAGGAGCACCACCCCTGCCATCTCATGGCGGGTCCCTGCCGCTCCGCTTTTGCTCATACCAGCAGCGGCCATTGTGAGGGAGGCTACCATATCAAGGGGGCGAGATCAATGATTCCCCTGTAGGTAGTACACGGAAAATACGAAGGCAATAAGAAGGCAATAAGACAGTTGGCTCAGTCTCGTAGTTTTATCGGGCAGGTGGAGGATATGGAATACCTTGTGGCATTCACAAGTGAATACCACAATATCTTGTATTTTCCCCTTGACTTCACGAGCAGGAAGAGAATAATGGGGGCAACCAACCAGGAGGCATCTACATGACATATGAGGTCGTTGAATCTGCTGGAGGTCCAGGCGAGTGGCGTGTAGAGGCGATTGATCACGAGGGAGAGGGAGTGGTCTACGTGGCAATTTTCTCAGGCCCAAGAGCGAAAGAACGAGCCCGGGAATATGCCATCTGGAAAAAGAGCGCCCTCATCTTCAAGAGACAAAGACCAACTCGCTTCTGCGACAATTTGATCTACGCACATCTGTGGACGTGAATGATTCGGGGCTGTATGCCAAGGTCCTGGACGAATTGTTACGTCAGGTAATCGTCTAGAAAGAGACAGCGCCAGTTTTGTCCTGATCCATCTTGTTCTGGTTGGAGTCCAATACGAAGGGCTACCTTCCCGGGAAGGTAGCCCTTCGCGGCGCTTGGGGCGCCTCAACAGTCCATTATTGGTCGCCTATGTGGTTGACCCGCCTACGACAGGCGGTGGGAACTTCCGTCGCCGCCAGATCCACGCCCCTCACTTTGCAGGCTGTTTTCCGTAACCCAGAGAGCTCATTTGTCGCTGTTCAGCGACTACGCACCAAGAGGCGCCACCCTCGAAGTTTACGGAGAGGGATTCGGCATCGAGCGGAAGGCCCACCGCGGCGAGGCA
The DNA here is from genome assembly GCA_035642795.1 of Nitrospirales bacterium. GTDB lineage: Bacteria > Nitrospirota > Nitrospiria > Nitrospirales > NS-4 > NS-12. The sequence goes on along the minus strand of DASQRT010000288.1, from coordinate 11,122 downwards.
TCACCCGTCGCCGGCGGGCCTGCATTGTCCGGAGGAGTGAGTTCGTTCATACGAGCACCCCCTCTCGCTGAGACATACACCCTTGTCGAGTGCACAGCCATCGTAATCCCATCCGGTTGTCCTGTCAATTCGACCTTTCCCTAACGAGATACTACGGACCCACCGACCTCAAACAGCAGCCTCTCTGTGGATGCTATACTGCGGGCGTGACGCACGCTCTCGGCGCCTACCCGATCAAGACCTTCGATGATTTCCGCAACGTCGCTCAGCTCTACCAGTATTCCCGCGCCATCCTGACCGCGCTGGAGCTCGATCTCTTTACCGCCCTCGGGGCCCGCGCCTGGCCGATCGCAGCGCTGGCACGACGCCTCCGGACCGACCAGCGGGGTCTCGACATCCTTTGCCGGAACCTGGCCGTGCTGGGCCTGCTGGTCAAGCGCGGCTCGTCCTATCGGAACACACCGCTCGCGCGCACGGAGCTGAACCGGCGGAGCCCGGCCTATCGCGGCGCCTACCTCGACCTCATCACGAATCACTGGCACGATTTCACACAGCTCACCGACAGCGTGCGCTCGGGCAAGCCGCTGGATGCAGACGAGCCTGAGTCGCCCGCCTGGCGCCGCAGCTTCACGTGGGCCATGCACCACCGGAGCCGGGAGCAGGCGAAGACAGTTGCCCGGTTCCTCGACCTGCGTCGGGCGCGCACCCTGCTGGATCTGGGCGGAGGGCCCGGCACCTACGCCATGGCCTTCCTCGCAGCGAATCCCGCACTGCGCGCCACGGTGGTGGATCGGCCAGCCGCTCTCAAGGTCGCGCGCGAGATCGCGGCGACGCATCCAGCCAAGGTCCGGCTGAGCTTCGCGCCGCTGGATTTCATGAGCGATCCTCTGCCCGGCCGCTACGACGTGGTCTGGCTGTCGAACATCATCCACATCTACGCGCCGGCGCAGAACGTGGGCCTCTTCCGCAAGATCCGCAAGGCCCTCACTCCGGGCGGGCGCCTGATCATCCACGATTCGTTCCTCACCGATCCGCACGGGCTGTATCCCATCGACACGACGGCGTTCGCCCTGACCATGCTGCTCTTCACCGACACCGGCAACACCTATGCGTCGCAGGACGTGATGCGTTGGCTGCGAAAGGCCGGCTACCGGCGCGTGCGGCTACTGACGGGGATTGGAAAACGGAAAGATGGAGAGAACTGTCTCGTCGAAGCGTCGTCGTTCAAGGCGGGCCCATAAGCCCATCCGCCAGCGCCGCAAACTCCTCGAGGCGCAGGGTCTCGGCGCGGCGGCGGGGATCGATGCCGGCCCGCTCCAACGCCGCGGCCGTCGGCGCGCCATCGAAGCCTTCATCACGTAGCGAATTCAGCAGGGCCTTGCGCCGGTGCGCAAACCCGGCGCGCACGACCCGGAAGAAGAACGCCTCGTCCGCCACCGAGACGCGCGGCTTTGCCAGCGGCGTGAGCACGGCGACCGCCGACCCGACCTGGGGCTTCGGGCGAAAGCACGTGGGCGGCACCCGGAACGCCTGCCTCACCTCGCAGTAGAACTGCGCCGCGAGGGAGAGAGCTCCGTAGTCCTTGCCGCCAGGCGCCGCAGCCAGGCGCGTGACCACCTCTTCCTGGAGCATCAACACCAGACGGTCGATTCGCCGCCGCTCCTGCAACAGGCGGAACAGCAGCGGCGTCGAGACGTAGTACGGCAGGTTGGCCACCACCAGAAACGGGCTCGGCACCTGCGCGTACTCAAACGTCAGCGCGTCGCCCTCGATCAGACGGAAATTCGACCGGCGCCCCAGCGTCGCGTGAAGGTGCGCGCAGAGCGCGGCGTCCAACTCCACGGCAACGACGAGCCCGGCGCTGTCCAGGAGCGTCTCCGTCAGGATCCCCCGTCCCGGGCCGATCTCCAGCACCGTCTCGCCCGGCTGCAGCTCGGCCAGGCGGACGATCTTGTGGACGATGTTCTTGTCGATCAGGAAGTGCTGCCCGAGGGACTTGCGGGGGACATGCGCAGGCGCGACGCTGGCGCGAGGACCGAGGCGCGTCATGGCCGAAGCCGGTTCTCCACGAACTGCGCGGCGAGCTTGATCGCCTCGATGAGACTGCCAGCGTCCGCGATACCCATACCGACGATGTCGTAAGCGGTGCCGTGATCCACGGACGTGCGGATGATCGGCAGCCCCACCGTGATGTTGACCGACTTGCCGAAGGCGGCGAGCTTCAGCGGGATCAGGCCCTGGTCGTGGTACATGGCCACCACCGCGTCGTACTTGCCCTTCGCCGCCTGTCCGATGAGCGTGTCCGCCGGCAGTGGGCCGACTGACAGGAACCCCCGCGCCAGCGCCCGCTCGATGCCGGGGCCGATAACCGTGCGCTCCTCGGTCCCGAACAGCCCGCCCTCGCCGGCGTGCGGGTTCAGGGCCGCTACCGCGATCCGCGGGTGCTCGATGCCGAAGAGCTCCGTCAGCCCGCGATGGCACAGCCGGATCGCGCGCTCGATCCGCTCCGGCGTGAGGAGCGCCGGCACGTCCTTGATCGCCGCATGGATGGTGGCGAAGAAGAAGCGCAGCGGCCCGCCGACGATCATCATGCCGACTTCCTTGGCGCCCGTCAGGTCGGCCAGCATCTCGGTATGGCCGGGATAGGCGTGGCCGGCAAGGTTGATCGCTTCCTTGTTGATCGGCGCCGTCACGATGGCGGCGATGCTGCCGTCCATCGCCCGCTCGACCGCCTCTTCCACATAGACAGCCTGAGCCGCGCCGGTTTCCTGGGACACCTTCCCCGGAGTGAACGGCCCGAGCGGCTGCGGGAGCGGGTCCAGCACCGGAATGACCCCGTCCGGCGCCGCGAAGCCGGACAGGTCCACGCTCCGGACCTTCAGCGGCGCCTTCAGCCCGCTGACCGTCCTGGCCAGCACCTCGGGCGAGCCAATGACCAGCGGCCAGCACAGGCGCCGCACGCCCGGACGCGCCAGGGCCTTCACGATGACCTCCGGGCCGATCCCCGCCGGATCGCCCATCGTGATGCCGATCAGAGGTTTGGTGTTTTTAACAGCTTTTCTCACTAGCGAGGATATTGTACAGGTTTTACGTCCTGAGGCATGTCAACAGAGAGAAACTTCCGGAAGCGGTCCAGGTCGCGGATGCGGAGAAACTTGATCCCCATTCGCTTGCCGTCCGCCCACCGCACTGAAGCGGCGACCTCAATGGGCATATCCTGCTCGGCCACGAAAAGCTTGAGCTCAAGGAGCGTGTCCGCAGGCAGCGGCATGTCCGTCTCCATCATGCAGCCCCCGAGTGAGAGATCGCGCGCGATCCCCCTTCCTTTTTTGTGTTCTCCCGTAAACGCGATGGCAAACCGCACCAGGACCCGTTTGGATTCGCGCTGCTCCCGGCCCTCCGGCTGAAAGGGTCGGCCTCGAAGGAAGCCCCACACGCGACGCATCAGGGACATGGCTTTTTCCGCTCCTTAGGGAGTGACCCCATTGTACACTGTCTTCCTGACTTTCGATCGGTGTCGTCTGCTATGATGGCGGCAGCCGCCGGGATGCCAGGTGGAGAAGACGGGACCGACTCAACTCAGGGGGAACTCGGTATGGCTGTACAGGTCTATGGATGCAACCACGTCGTCATTGAGGTGGACAACGCCGAGAAGGCCGTGGCGTTTTATGCCGACGTGTTCAATCTGGAGATGCTTAGGGGCGGCGAGGGCGCGGCCTGGTGCAAGCTGGGCGAGCACCAGTTCATGGCCATCTTCGAAGTGAAGGAGCTCCGCCCGGACCGCGTGAAGCACTTCGGCATCATGGTGCGCGACGAGGCGCAGATCAACGAGGTGCGGGAGAAGCTCACTCAGAAGTACGGGCTGAAGCTGGAGCCGCACTTCCGCTGCGATTTCCGCGACCCGTGGGGCAACCGCATCCAGGTGGGGGACCTGTCCGACGAGTCGCTGGTCTGGCTGCTTCCCTACCGCGAAGTCCAGACACTCGGCATCAAGTTCGGCGATGACTCTCAGAGCAGGGTGGCCAAGAAAAAGAGTAAGCGGTAGGCGGAGACTGTAGCAGGATCAGTGTTTCGGCAAGGTGACTGTCCCCGCGCTCATGTCGCGAACAGCTTTCGCTTGATCCATCCCGGAATGAACCGCGACGCGCGCCTCGACATCGCCCTGAGCCGCTGCAGCGTGGACGGATCGCCCTTCCAGTATTCCGCCACGACCGCCTCGTCGATCTGATTCACCACGCCGTCGAAGATCAGGATCACGAGCACGAGGTCGTCCAGATAGCCGACGACGGGAATGAAGTCCGGGATCAGGTCGAACGGCATCGCGAGATAGGCCGCGACGCCGGCGAGCGTAGCCTTCGCCTGTACCGGCACGCGCTTATCCGCCATCAGACGGGCCACCAGCGCGGTCAGGTCCGGGATTGCAAGCGCCGCTTCCTTCCAGATGGACGTGCCTTTTCGACTCTGTGCCATGGACTGCGCGGCGGAGCACAGAGCAATCGCCGCGGCGGTGACGGCGCGGGCGACTTGCTCCATGAACGCCGGGTTCAGCGTCTCGAGGGTGTCGGTCGGCCGGTGGTAGTGGGGATTGCGGAAGTTGGCGGTGTCGGTCAGCATCACAGCCGGATACCCGTGATGCCAGAAGGCCGCGTGGTCGCTGCGCCGCGTGTCCGGCAGCAGTTCGCCGTTGCCGGGCACGACGAGCGAGATCGTTCTGAGATCCGGCACGGCCTGGCTGGCGGCGGCTTCCACCGTCTTGACCAAACGCGCGGAGGCGGCGTTCCCCACGATCCCGAGAAAGTCGCCCACCGACGGCACGGCGACCGGCACACCAGGCGGTTTCTGCTGCGAGCCCTCCTCAGAACGCGCGTAGCCCACACACTCCAGCACGATGGCGCCGCAGATCTCCTCATCGGCGGCCTGGAGGGACGAGGCGTAGGCCAGGCTTCCCAACAAGTTTTCCTCTTCCAGGCAGAATGCGATGAAGCGGACACTTCTGGCCAGCGGAACGCCTTTAAGATTACGCGCCACGTCCAGCATCACCGCCAGTGCGCTCGCGTTATCGTCGGCGCCGGGCGACCCCTCCACTGTGTCGTAGTGCGCCGCGATGATCAGCGGCGGAAAAGGGGACTGTCCCCTTTTTTCCGCGATGACGTTGCGGTACGTGTCGCCCAGTGCCTTGAAGGGGTGAGTGGAGACGTTCAGACCCAGGTTCGTGAACTGTTCGGCGAGATAGGCTTCAGTGCGGCGGAGAGATGCGGGAGCAGTGACCGGATGGCGTTCTCCGATCAGGGTACGCAGATGCGTCTCATCCATGGTCTTCCGGTTCGACGTGCACGACCACCTCGGCCACGCCGGGGAACGCCTGTTTGAGCCTGTCCTCCACATTGTGCGCGAGGGTATGGGCGCGGGCGATCGTCATGGCCGAGTCCACGTGGATGCACAGGTCCATGAAAACGTACCGGGGGAGCCCTCTGGTCCGGATCTCGTCACAGCAGCGCACGCCTTCCACGGTGAGCGCGACCTCGCGGATCGCATCGGCATCGAGACGCGCCTGGTCGGCGAGGGACTGCGTCGCCTCCTGGAGCACGAGCAGCCCCGTGCGGCCGATGAATCCCGCGATGACCACGCCGGCGATCGGGTCCAGGAGGGGATAGCCGGCGGCGACCGCCGCCAGGCCGATCAGGACCGCCAGGGACGAGAGGATGTCGCTCGCCGTATGGCGGGAGTCTGCGACGAGGATCTCGCTCTTGAGGACCGAGCCGCGCCGCCGCTCCCAGGTCATGACTCCCCAGTTGACCGCCATCGTCCCGAGCATGACCGCGAAGCTGATCCCGGTGACCACCGGCACGACGGACTCGCTCCAATGGAGGTAGCTGTTCCGGAGGATGTAGAGGCAGGTCCCGAACAACATGAGCCCGATCGCCGCTGCGGCAAAGGTCTCGTATTTCTTGCGGCCGTACGGATGCAGGGCATCGGGCGGATGGGCCGCGGCCCAGAGGCCGATCAGCCCGATCACGTTCGACAGGCCGTCGAAGGAGGAATGGATGCCGTCGGCCTGCATGCTCACCGAGCCGGTGAGGAGCCCGTAGCCAAACTTCGCCGCGGCGACGCCGAGGTTGAGCCACAGGACGATCCAGAGGACCCAGCGCGTCTCGCGCGCGGCGGCATCCTCCGCATAGACCATCGCTCCATTCGTCCGACCGCGTCGACTCATCGCAAGACCAGATAACCCATGTACCCAGCATACAGCATGGCGGACAACAGCACGATGCGGAGGTCCCACCGCCCGGTCTTCCGGATCTGGGCCAGGCACAGCGCCGCCCCGACGATCGGCAGCGCCATGCTCAGCATGGCGCCCGCATCCAGGTTCCAGCCGGTGCCGACCAGGCCCACCGACACCGGAAATGTTCCCTGGAACACCATCGCCCCCGTGATGTTCCCCACCGCCAACGTGTCCTTCTTCTGATAGACCCAGAAGAAGCTGTTCATCGTCTCCGGCAGCTCCGTCGCAATCGGGGCGACGAGCAGGGCCAGCACGAGCGGCGAGACACCCATGCCGAGCGCGGTGTCCTTGACGACATGGACGAACAGGTGCGCGCCCCCGATGAGCAGCCCTAGCCCGACGAGGACCTGCGTCACGATCACCGCGGTCGCCGGACGGCCGGCGCGGCGCGAGAAGTACAAGGGGTCCAGCTCCAGCCCGCTGACCGCCCCGCTCGTCACGTGAATCCTGACGTACCACGCATACATGAGCAAGAGCCCGACAGCCGTCGCGTAGTGCAAGGCCCGCGACTGAACAACCGACACGAGCAGCGCCAGGCCGTAGGCCGCCAGGAAGAAGCCCAAGTCGTGTCTGACGGCCCGATAGTCCAGTTCGAACTGGCCTACCCGCTTCCGCATCCGCCCCAGGAGCAGGAGGAAGCCGGCCAGCATCGGCAGGACCAGCGTGCCCAGCATCAACGGCGCGCCAAGAATGGCGCCGATTCCGATGTCCGATTCGGCCTGGCTCTCGCCGCCAAAGATGGCGATGATCGGAATCAGCGTCTCTGGCAGCGCGGTCGCGATGCCGGCCAGGATGCTTCCGATGGCGCTATCCGAGATGCCGAGCCGCCGGCCCAGCCACTCGACGGCGTTCGTGAAGACAGCGGCGCCGCCGAGGATGATCCCGATCGCCACGAGGAAGAGCAGCAGCGAGAGGAGCACGGCGCGCGTCAGCTCCGCAGCCTGCGGAGGGCGCGCTCGACCTCGCGCACGACGTCGCGCAGCGGCAGGCCGGTCTGCTCCGCGATCCGCTTGCAGTCCTGATACTCGGGACGGGCCTTCACGCTCCGTCCCGCCGCCTTCGCCACCTTGACGCGCACCGGGCCGAACCGCGTGGCCACTTCGGTCAGCTCCCGCACGAGCAGGCGGCGCGCGACCTCCTGCACGCGCACGCCCAGCGTCGTCGTCTCCGCGAAGAGGACCTTGAGCACCGGCTCCACCTTGGCGGGATCGGCCAGCACGCTCAGGACGATGCCGGGTCGGCCGCGCTTCATGATCACCGGCGTCAGAGTGACGTCCAGCGCGCCGCGCGCCAGCAGGCGCTCGATCAGCAGGTCGTAGCCCTGCGGATTCATGTCGTCGAGGTTGGTCTCCAGCACCGCGACGCGATCGGACTCCGCCGGCGCCAACGTATCGCCGACGAAGACCCGCAGGGCGTTCGGCCAGCCTGGCGGATCGGCCGCGCCTGCGCCGTAGCCGATGGACGTGACCGTCATTGCCGGCATCGCGCCGGCGTCCGCGTTCAACGTCGCCATCAGGGCCGCACCGGTGGGCGTCGTCAGCTCGAAGCGCGGCCCCGTCGCGTACACCGGTAGGCCCTTGAGCAGCGCAGCCGCCGCGGGGCCCGGCACCGGGAGAACGCCGTGCTCGGACCTGCTGGTCCCGGAGCCGACGTTGATCGCCGAGACGTAGAGCGCCTCCACGCCGAGGAGGTGGCAGCCGAGCACGGTGCCCACCACGTCCACCAACGAATCCAGGTTGCCCAGTTCATGGAAGTGGACACGCGCTGCCGGCGTGCGGTGCGCGAGGCCCTCGGCCTTGGCGAGGCGATCGAAGACCGCGAGCGACCGGTCGCGCACCGGCTCGGGAAGGCGTGCCGTCTTGAGCACCCGGCGGACATCCCGCACGCTCACCGTCCGGTCACGGCCCTTGTCTATGAAGACATCCACCTTGGTGCCGGACAGCGCACCGCGGGCCACCCGCCGGCTACGCAGCGAGAAGCCACGGACCCGCAGGCCCTCGAGGCTCTGCACGAGATCGGCGAGCGGCAGCCCGGCGTCCACGAGTGCGCCCAGACACATGTCGCCGCTGACTCCTGAGAAGCAGTCAAAGTAGGCGATGCGCATAGCAATGGCCATCTTAGCAAAGCGCTTCAGTCTTTGCTATTCGTTGACCAGGGGTGGCGCGTTGTGTTATGTGGTTCACTAGCATGTCACGCCTGCACCTTCCCCTATGAGGCGAACCGTCGCGGTGGCGCTCGCCATCAGCGTCGGGTTGCTCGCCACGTCCCTTGAAGCACCCAGCCGCGCCGTCAGCGCCAAGGTCAAGGGGAAGTTTCCGGACCTCAAGATACTGTCCGTCGCGGCGACCCCAGCACCCTTCTTTCTCAACGAGCATCCTCTGACCCTGACGATCACGGTAGCGCTGCCGAAGAGCGTTCCGGGTGACGCGCTGCTGGACGTGACGACGCTGATCACCTCGCCGTCGAAAACATCGTTCCGCCTGCTGACGAACCGCCAGGCGGTAGCGAACAACGCGGCGGCCGGGGCCGACGGCGCGAAGGACGGCCCCCGCCAGGTCCAAGTCACGCAGACGTGGGACGGGACCGACCACACCAGGCGCATCGTCGCCGACGGGCTGTACGACTACCTGGTGCAGGCCAAGCTGCTCGTGCCGGGGAAGAACGGTCCCCTGATGCGGGAGGCCTCGCTGAAGAAGCGGGGGAAATTCGAGGTCAGGACGCGCTGAGCGAATTGACGCGGTGGGCGAGGCAGGCGGCTCCGTACCCGTTATCAATGTTAACGACCCCAACGCCGGCGGCGCAGGAATTGAGCATGGCGAGCAGCGCTGAGAGCCCGCCGAAGCTGGCCCCGTAGCCGCGGCTCGTCGGCACGGCGATCACCGGCTGGCCGAACATTCCGCCCACAACGCTTGGCAGGGCCCCGTCCATGCCGGCGACCACGACCAGCACCTTCGCCTTCTCCAAGAGCTCGTAGCGATCCAGCAACCGGTGCAGCCCCGCCACACCGACGTCGTAGAGCGTCGTCACGCGGTCGCCCAGCACCTGTGCCGTCACGCGCGCCTCCTCGGCCACTGCCACGTCCGCCGTGCCGGCCGTCATGATCACGACGTGGCCCGTGCCGCGCAGAGCGCTGGTGCCCCAGCCTTTCGGCGGCGCGAGCACGACCGTCCGCCCGAGCGGTTCGTAGTGGGCGCGGCGGTCCAGCCGCAGCAGGGCGCGCGCCACGGTCGGCTCGACCCGCGTGGCCAGCACCGGATGACGGTTGCGCAGCAGCCGGCGGGCGATCGCGACCGCTTGGCCGACCGTCTTTCCCTCGCAGAAGATCGCCTCCGCCATCCCCTGCCGGAAGACGCGATGGTGGTCCACTGCGGCAAACCCGAGGTTCTCGTAGGGCAGCGTCTTCAGGCGGCGCGCGGCTTCCTCGGCGTTGAGCCGGCCGGCCTGCACCTGCGCCAGCAACCGCCGGATGCGATCCGCCGTCATGGTCGATCAATTTCCGGGCGCGCGGCCCGCTCCATCAGGTCCGTCACGGCGCGCCGAGTATCCTTACCCTCGAAGAGCACCGCGCACACCTCGCGGACGATGGGTACCTCCACATGGTGGCGTTCGGCGAGAGCCTTCGCCGCCTTGGCAGTGCCGACCCCTTCCGCCACGGTGCGCGTCCCGGCAAGGATATCGGTGAGCTTTTTCCCCTGTCCGAGTTGGACCCCCACCGATCGGTTCCGGCTGAGCCCTCCGGTGCAGGTGAGGACGAGGTCACCGATCCCAGAGAGGCCCGCAAAGGTGCGCGCATCAGCGCCCATCGCTGTGCCGAGGCGGACCATCTCGGCCAGACCGCGCGTGATGAGCGCGGCGCGCGTGTTGTGCCCGAGCCCGAGCCCATCCACCACGCCCGCCGCCAGCGCGATCACGTTCTTCAACGCGCCGCCGAGCTGGACGCCGATCCGATCCCCGCTCAGGTAGACGCGGAACGTGGGCGTCATCAACAAGCGCTGCAGGGCTTCCGCCTGCGCGCCCGGCGGCCCGGCCAGCGCGACCGCCGTGGGGAGGTGCCGGCACACTTCCACGGCGAAACTCGGGCCGGAGAGCGCGAACACCGGCCCGCGGTGCGCGGGGAGTGTCTCTTCGAGCAGCGCCGAGATGAGCCGGAGCTTCTCCGGCTCGATCCCCTTCGTCGCGGTGACGACCGGAATCTCCGCGGGGAGATGGGGCGCCAGCGAAGCCGCGACCTTTGCGGCCGCGTGAGACGGCACCACGAAGACGACCAGCTTGACACCATCAACCGCTTCCGCAAGGGATGTGGTGGGTTCCAATGCGGCCGGCAGCGAGACCCCGGGTAGGTACAACTTGTTCTCGTGCTCGGCCACGATCCCGTACGCCACTTCGTGCTCGAACGCCCAGAGCCGGACTTGTTCGCCCTTTCCGGCCAGCAGCCAGGCCAGGGCGGTCCCCCAGGCGCCCGCGCCGATCACCGCGATGGGAGCGCTCATTTCAGGATATCCTGAAGCACCGTGAGCAGGTCGTCCTTCAGCTTGAACTCCTTGGACGTCGCGATCCGCTCCGGCACCAGCAGGTGCGCATGGAAGGACACGTGCCCTATGGGCAGGGACTCCTGCTGGTGAACCACGCCCTCGACGTCGGCGTCCGCCTTCTCCGGCAGGATCAGCTCGATCTTCTCGACTTCCGGCACAATGCTCGAGCTGTCAAACTTGCCGTATGCCTTGACGATGTCCTGGATGATCGCCACGATGTCCTCGTTGTGCGAGTGACCCTTCACCGCGTTCGGCATGACCTTCATCACGGTCTCCCCCGCCGGCGTGAGCTTCCAGGCCGCCGGAT
>DASQRT010000287.1:0-7507 GCA_035642795.1 Nitrospirales bacterium | reverse complement strand
GGGTCAATAACATAGTCCCAGAGTTCCGAAGGCACACCGTTAGCGTGACTCTTTGAGCCGAGCCAGCCGCTTCCGATCGAGCTTGAGGAAGAGGCGCTTGTCCTGGGTGACGGTGACGAGGCCGGGCTTGGCGCCGCGCGGCTTACGGACGTGCTTGCGGTAGGCGTAGAGGACTTCTCCCTGGCCGCTCTTGCGCAGGTCGCTGTAGTGCAGCGCCAGGGTCGCCGCATCCAGGAGAGATTCCTTCCTGGGCTCGGTACCCTTCTCCAGCCGGAGAACCACATGGGACCCTGGGGCGCCGCTGGCGTGCAGCCAGAGGTCGTGACTACGGGCTAATCCGAACGTGAGCTCCTCGTTCTCGCGGCTGTTGCGCCCGACCAGGATGGCGTCGCCTACTTCCGAAGTGAACCGGAGGAAGGGTTTGGCCTGTGGTTTCTCTTTGTGCGGCGGTCGTGCCGGCAGCACACGGTGGAGTGGCACTTCAACTTCGAGGTCCGTTGACATGTCTCCACGGTCGAGCACGGCCAGGCGCTCGCGCAGGGCCACCGCTTCGGCCTGAGCAGTCTGCAGGCGCGGGCGAATCGCCTTCTGGGCGTTCTGGTACTTTTTATACTTCCGGAAATAGTCGTCCAGATTGCCATGAGGGCTCTTGGCCTGGTCCAGCGGCAGGACGATCTCGGGCAGCGCCGGGTCGAAGTAGTCGGGGACCGTGACGGACGTGGCGCCTTTGCTGATCTCCCCGAGGTGGGATTTGAGCAGTTCCCCATAGCGATTGTAGTCGCGGTAGCGCTCCGCCTTGGCCAGGTCTGCTTCCAGGACTTCGATGCGCTTGATCGCCCGCTTGAGCTTCTTGCGCAGGGCCGATTTGAGAGCCTCGATCTGCCGGGCCCTGGCCCGTGCCTCGTCGCGCTCCTGATAGCGCCGCTCCAGCTCCGCGCTGATCGGGAATTCGTCGGCGGTATGGTGTGCGACGCTTGTGGCTTGGTTACGGCTCTCCTCACTCGTCTCTTTCCCCCTCGTCACTGGCGGAACGTATGGTTCACCCGGCTTGAATCGTCCCTTGCGTAGCTGTCCCCTCACAATTCCGGATTCATCGAGCAAGATGAGATTGGCCGTCCGTCCGGTCAGCTCCGCCACCAGAGTGACAGGTTTTCCATCGCGTTGCATATCGAGCCGAACGATGCGATCGTCGTCGATCTGTTCAATGCGTTTAATCCGTGCGCCTTCGAGGTGGGCGCGCAGCAGTTGGCAGAACGGCGGCGGGGTCGGCGGGTTAACTGATTTCTTTGACAGGAAGTGCAGGCGCGCGGTCTCGGGATCGGCCGAGAAGTAGAGCGTGAGGGTCTCGCCCTGCGATCTGATTTCGAGTGAGATCGCCTCGGCGTGCGGCTGGCACACCTTCTGCACCCGGCCGCCGACAAGCGGCGGAGCGATCTCTGCAAGGACCTCTCGGATCTCTCCCGTCGTCAAGGCCATGGGGTTGCAGTATACTACGCGCATTTGGAAATGAGGTTCAGTAGTGAGGATCATTCGTGAAGAGTCGTGACGCGCTGCTGGCCAAGGCTAGGCAGGTGCTGGAATGGGACGCGGTCCTGGAAGCGCTCGCCGGGCGCACCGTGTCGGCCTTGGGGGCCGAGCGGTGCCGAGCCCTGCCCCTGGCGGAGACGTTGGGAGAAGCCAGCGCCTCGCTCCGGGAGACTGCCGAGATGGTGGCCCTGGAGGCGAGCGGCGAAGGCCTCCCGCTGACCAACTTCCCCGACCTCCGTCTGGTCGTGGAGCGGGTGGCGAAAGGGGCCCCGCTGCTGGCCGTGGACTGCCGTGACCTCTCGATCGTGCTCGGCCTCGTGTCCGACATCCTCCGCTACTTGCAGCGCTGCCGGGACGAGGCGCCGACCCTCTCGACCGTCGCCGCCGAACTCGACGACCTGTCCCATCTGAAGCGCTCCCTTGATCGGTGCGTGGACCATGAAGGCAACATCCGCGAGTCCGCCACCCCTGAGTTGCACGACCTGATCCACCACGCCAACGCGCTGAAACAGAAGATCCGCGCGAAGCTGGAGGCCATGCTCGGCTCTCCGCGATTCGCCGACCTGCTGCAAGAGCAGTACTTCGCGCAGCGTGAGAACCGCTACGTCCTGCCGATCAAGGTCGAACGGAAGAGCGAGGTGCCCGGGATCGTGCACGACATGTCTGCCAGCGGCGCGACGGTCTTTATCGAGCCGCGCGAGTTGGTGGACCTGAACAACCAGATCAAGGAAGCGGACCTGGCGGTGGACCGCGAGGTGCACCGCATCCTGCAGGACCTGAGCCAGCAGGTGGCGGCTCATGCGGATGCGCTCAGGACGGACCTGGAAGTTCTGGGGCGCCTGGACTGCCTGCGAGCCAAGGCTTCGCTGGCGCGTCTGCTCAAGTCCTCCGATCCGCGGGTGAGCGCGGAAGGGCATATCCGGCTCCGGCAGGCCCGGCATCCGCTCCTGGTCCTGAGCCGCCTGCAAGGACAGGAGCCCGTCGTCCCCAACGATCTCGACCTGTGCGATCCGGTTCGCGTGTTGATCATCTCCGGTCCCAACACCGGCGGCAAGACAGTCACCTTGAAGATCGCCGGCCTGTTCGCCCTCATGGTGCGCGCCGGACTGCAGCTTCCCTGCGCGCCGGGATCGGAAATGGCGTTCTTCCCCGAAGTCTATGCCGACATCGGGGATGCGCAGGACCTCACCAAGGACCTCTCCAGCTTCTCCGCCCACATGACCGACATGATCGGCCTGCTCCGCGAGGCCAGCCCTGGGGCATTGGTCCTGCTGGACGAGCCGGTGACCTCCACCGATCCGGCGGAGGGCGCGGCCTTGGCGCACGCGCTCCTGGTCCACTTGGCCGCGCGCGGCTTCACGGTCGTCGCCACCACCCATTACAACGCCCTCAAGGCGCTCGCCCAGTCCCACCCAGGCTTCGCCAATGCCAGCGTCGAGTTCAACATCGCCACGCTGGCCCCCACCTACCGATTGATCCTCGGGATGCCGGGCGGCAGCTCTGCGATCGACATCGCCGGCCGGCTGGGCATGGATGAAGCGATCCTCGACGAGTCCGTCCGCTTGGTGGACGCCAGGGAGCGCGCGCTGGAACGGCTGATGGAGGAGTTGCAGGAGACGCGCCGGAAGCTGGATGAAGACGCGCGCCGGACCGCCGAGCTCTTGGAGGAGGCGGAGACCGCGGCCCGCCTGCAGAAAGAGCTGGCCGCCCGGCTCGCCGCGACCGAGCAGGAGAGCCGCAAGACCGTCCGCAAGAAGATTACCGACGAGATCCTGAAGGCGCGCGCCGAGGTTCAGTCGGTGATCGAGGAGATCAAGACCGACAAGCGAATGGACAAGGCCCGCGAGGCGAAGGAACGGCTGGCGGCGATCGAGCAGGCCATGCGGACGAGCTTGGCCCGATCGGGAGACTATCGGCCCGTGTCAGACCTACGGATCGACGATCGTGTCGAGGTCGTCAGCCTGGGCACCATGGGGGTGCTGCTTGAGAATCCATCAGGCAAGAAACGGGTCCGGATCCGCATGGGCGAAGCGGAAGTCTTGGTGGCGGTCTCGGATCTGGCCGGATTGGCCGAGGGAGCCCTTCAAGAGAAGCCGAAGTCACCAGGCGGAACGCCCGCCCGTGGAGGGCGTGGGGTCTCCTTATCAGCTCATGACGAACCGGCCGTCGTGGATGTCCGCGGTCAGACGGCGGAGGAGGCTCAGGAAGCAGTGGTGGCGTGTCTGGACCGGGCGGCGCTTGCCGGAGCCCCTACGGTCAGGATCATTCACGGGCACGGGACCGGTCGGCTCAGGCAGGCGCTCCGGGACTACCTGAAGATCTCTCCGTATGTCACCTCGTTCCGTCCCGGCGAGCGCGCCGAAGGCGGGGATGGCGTGACGGTGGTGAATGTGAAGTAGGGGCGTACGGATGTGCGCCCCTACAAGGCGTCAGTCGATGCCGAAGAGCTTCGCCACTTTCTTGACATCGCGTGGCTTCACCCAGAAGATCGCGCCGTAACGACCAGAGCCTGCAGAGATGGCCTGCAGGGCGGTCACGTTGATCTTCGCCTCGGCGAGCCTGCCCATCAGTTCTGAGCCAGCTCCTGGGCGGTCATCCCCTTCGGCCAGGAAGCAGGCTTTAGGACCCAGTACCTTTAGCTTGGCCTGCTTGGCTGCCGCTTTAAAAGCGATCGGGTCGACCGGCACAAAATCGAGTTGCGCGCGACGGTTCCGAGGGAAACCGGAGAAGGCCAACAAATTCACGCCGGCATCGCGAAGCTGACTGAGGGCGCGGGCGCCTTCTCCTGGCTTGTCCGGAGCCGCCATTTTGAAATATGAAGCAATACGAACGAAATCTGCCATGGCTCCACCTCCCTACCGAGCTTGCAGAACCCGGCCCTTGGATCCAATGGACCGGGATATTCAATACCTCAAGAGCTCTTCAAATAGCACCTTAGTTTAACCAGATTTTTGAAGGTTGAACAACAATACTTCATGTCCTATCCGGACGGATAGACCCGCCTCGTGCTTGGCAGGTACCCATTGCCCCGGAACCACTGGATCGCGTCGCGGATGGCAGTCTCGACCGAATTGCGGGGGTAGTCCAGTTCGCGGATGGCCTTGGAGCAGTCGTAGTGCTGCATGTGCGGGAGCATCTCCACGAAGAAACTGGGAACGGGGGATGGTCTCCTAATGACCGCCTGGAAGGCCCATTCCAAGGCCTTGGTCCCGTATCGCGCCAGCGGGAAGGGGACCGGCGCCAACGGGGTCATCACCCCGGCGACCCGCGCGATGAGGGTATTGAGCTCCTTCTGCGTGGTGTTCCAGTTGCCCAGGATGTAACGCTCGCCGGGCCTGCCGCGCTCAGCCGCCCGTACCAGCCCCACTGCCACATCCCTGACGTCGATGGCGTTGATCTTGCCCGCGATGTACAGGGGCATCAATCGTCTCGCGATCATCAGGATCTGGGTTCCGCTCGTGGGCTTGCTGTCGTACGGGCCGAAGCAGGCGGTGGGATTGACGACCACAGTCGGGAACCCGACCCGCGCCGCGTCCAGGACCAGGGCCTCCATGGCTGCCTTGGCCATCAGGTAAGGATTGTTCGGAAACAGCAGAGCGAATAGGCACGCTTCGGTTGCCAGCCTACCGTCGGCGGGAAATCCGATGGTGGTCAGCGTGCTTGTGAAGACCAGCCGGTCCACCCTGGCGCGCCGCGCGGCGGTCAGAAGATGCTGCGTCTCCATGAGGGCTTGGGCCGTGGCGACGTTGGCCGGGATCGTCTGCGGCGGATAGTAGCTGGCGGTCTGGTAGACGACTTGAACGCCCGCGCACGCGCGGGCCAGCGAATCGAGATCGCGCAGGTCCCCGACCACGCGCTCCACATTCAAGCCATCGAGCGTCCGAGTGTTTCTCGTCGGGCGCACCAGCGCGCGGACCTGCGTCCCGTGGGCCAGGAGCGTGCGCACGAGGTTGGACCCGAGGAATCCCGTCGCGCCGAGGACGAGGGCCTTCATCCCCGTTCTCCGATGCAGGCGAACTCCTCCTGCGCTTCCTTGTACAGCAGATCGCCTTGCCCCGTGTAGCGCGGGGAGAAGTGGAACACGACCAACTCCCGGACGCCGGCTTTTCTGGCCAGCAGGCCGGCCTGCCGCGCTGTCAGGTGGTACCGCTCCTGCGCCTTGTCGGCGTCCTGATCCAGATAGGGAGCCTCGCAGTAGAACACGTCGGCGCCCTGGGCCAGCGCGACGATCTTGTCTTCGTTCTCCTCGTCGTAGCGCGCGTCCACCACGTACGCGACCTTCTGCCCGCGGGAGATCGTCACGAAGCGCTCCTTCAATTCGCCCAGCGCGAACTCCCGCTCTTCCTTGCGGTGCTCGAAGTACAGCGTCGCGGTGAACCGGAAGTCGTCGGGCCGGCTATCCCAGAGATGCTGCTTGACCTCCTTCAGCCACGACCCGACGGGCAGTCCCGCGGCGTGCAGCCGTTCCTTGTTGATGTTCACATGGAACTTCTCCTGCAGGACGTAGGCGAAGGACGGGATGCGGTGGTTCAGGGACGTCGCGGAGACCGTGAACATGGGATCCACCAGGACCGGAAACGGTTCGCCTTCGGGCCTGACTTCGAACGGTCCCTCGGCGGGTCGGAAGGCTTCAGTGGCGCGGTAGACGGCGGTGCGGATCTGCCGGGGATGGAATTCGCGCGCCTCGATCGTCAGCGGGTAGCCGTCCACCAGGTTCCAAGTGTAGCCTCGAAGTTTCCCGTCGATGTTGGCAATCAACCCCGGCGGGCCGTAGAGGCGGAGGGTCTTGCCCCGGCCCAGCGCGATGCGCAGCACCCTGTCGAATCCGATGAAGTGGTCCATGTGCGTGTGCGAGACGAACGCGTCCATGGCGCGTAGCAGCCGCGTCGGGCTCAATGCCGCGTTGTCGCCCAGGTCGAACAGGAGCGCGCGCTTGGCCCAGCGGATCTCGACGTACAGGCCCGGATCGCCGAACGGTGGATTCACCAGATAGGTGGAGAACGAAGGGTTCATGAGGCGTTCTTCTTGGCGATTGCGATGCTGCGCTGGAGGCCTTCGTGGGTCGCGCGGCGGACGGCGCTGTGGCGAAACGCAGACTGGAACTCCGCGGCGGATTGCCGCGCCAAGGCGTCCAGATCGGGATTCAGTGTGAGCGGGGTGGCACGGAACGCGGGCTCGGTCGTCGGGGTCGCCTGGTGGTTGTAGGGACAGACGTCTATGCAGTCGTCGCAGCCGAAGATGCGGTTCCCCAGCGCGCGCTGGAATTCTTTCGGGGTCCGCCCCTTCTGCTCGATCGTCAGGTAGGACAGGCAGCGCCGCGCGTCCACCACGTAAGGCTCGGTGATGGCGCCGGTCGGGCAGGCGCGGATGCACAGCGTGCAGGTTCCGCAGAGGTCGGCGCCAGGCTCATCGGGGTCCAGGTCTGCCGTCGTCAGCACCTCCCCCAGCAGTAGCCAAGAGCCATGCCGAGCGGAGACCAGGTTCGAATGCTTGCCGATCCAGCCGAGCCCGGCCCGCTGGGCCCAGGCCTTCTCCATGACGGCGCCCGTGTCCACATAGGCGCGGCTCCGCGAGTCCGGCGCTTCCGCCTGCAGGAACGCGGCGAGCCCCTTCAGCCGCTCGCCGAGGACCTGGTGGTAGTCCTCGCCCCTGGCATAGCGGGCGATGTGGCCGTGTCCCCGGCGGTCGTCCGGCTGGTCCTCGGTATAGTAGTTCATCCCGACCGCGACGATGGCCCGGACGCCGGGAAGCAGCAAGGCAGGATGCTGCCGTTTCTTCGCGGTCCGCGCCATCCAGGCCATCTCGCCGTGGTAATCGCGCGCCAGCCACTCCGCGAGGCGGGCCGCCTCCGGGCGGTCGGACGTGACGCGGCTGACCCCCACGGCCTGGAAACCCAGATCGAGGGCTTTCTGTTTCACTCGCTCTGTGAGAGTCATGGGACCTTAGGCTTGCTATCCTGCTGGGGACAATCAAAGTAGAC
>DASQRT010000286.1:0-7098 GCA_035642795.1 Nitrospirales bacterium | reverse complement strand
GCTTCACAGCGTCGACTGTGCCGACCCCCAGAGCGTCGCCGGTGACGGGCACGTTCCGGCCGAGCATCTGGGACAGCCGCTCCGCGACCGGCCGCAGGCGCAGGCCATCCTGGACCTTGCCGTCCGGGCGGCCGAGGTGGCTGGCGAGGATCACCCGCGCGCCATGGGTGAGGAGGTAGTGGATCGTCGGGACCGAGGCACGGATGCGCGAATCGTCCGTGACCTTGCCGTCCTCGAGCGGAACGTTGAAGTCGACGCGGACGAAGACGCGCTTGCCGGCGACGTCGACGTCGCGAATGGTCAGCTTGTCCATTCAGGCAACGGTTCCCGCGCGGGCCGGGAGCTTCGAGGCCACGAGCGCCAGCAGGTCCGCGCAGCGGCAGCTGTAGCCCCACTCGTTGTCGTACCAGGCGATGACCTTCACCATGCGCTTGTCGAGCCCCATGGTCAGCGGGGCGTCCACGATGGACGAGTGGGGATTTCCGTTCATGTCCACCGACACCACCGGGTCCTCGGAGTATTGCAGGATGCCCTGGAGGGGACCCTGGGCGGCCGCGCGGAAGGCGGCGTTGACGTCGGCGGGCGTCGCGTCGCTCTCCAGTTCCACCGTCAGGTCGATCATGGACACGTTCGGCGTCGGCACCCGGATGGCCATGCCGTCCAGCTTGCCCTTGAGCTGGGGCAGTACAAAGTGCAGGGCCCTGGCTGCGCCGGTGCTCGTGGGGACCATCGAGACGGCCGCCGCCCGCGCGCGGCGCAAGTCCTTGTGGGGCAGGTCCAGGAGCTGCTGGTCGTTCGTATAGGAGTGGACCGTGGTCATGAGGCCGTGCTTGATGCCGAAACGCTCCAACAGTACTTTGGCTACCGGCGCGAGGCAGTTCGTCGTGCATGAGGCGTTAGAGACGATCTGGTGCACCTTCGGGTCGTAGACCTTCTCGTTGACCCCGAGGACGAGCGTGACGTCTGCGTCATTGGACGGCGCTGAGACGATGACCCGCTTGGCGCCGGCGGCGAGATGCTTGGCGGCGGCGTCACGGTTCGTGAAACGGCCGGTGGACTCGATCACGTAGTCCACGCCGAGGTTGCGCCACGGGAGGTCCTTCGGGTCCCTGAGGGCCAGAATCTTGATGGGCCGGCTGTCGACGATCAGGTAGTCATCCTTGGCCTCGACCGGGACATCCAGCACGCCGTGGATCGAATCGTACTTGAGCAAGTAGGCGAGGGTCTTGGCGTCGGTCAGGTCGTTGATCGCGACGAATTCCAGTGCCGGATCGCCCAGGGAGGCGCGCAGCACGTTGCGCCCGATACGCCCGAACCCATTGATGCCGATGCGGATTGCCATGATCGTCAGGTTCCGTCCTCGAGTGGTGAACGAACGATCACTCGCATCTTATGTGAATGGTCCCGCGGAGTCAATCCGGCTTACGTCCCCATGTCCCACGACGCGAGGTACTTCTCCTGCTCCTTCGTAAGCCGGTCGATGTCCACGCCCATGCCCGCGAGTTTGAGGCGGGCGATTTCCTTGTCGATCGCCGGCGGCACCGGGTAGACCTGGTTCTTGAGCGAGCGGCCGTGCTTGACCAGGTATTCGGCCGCGAGCGCCTGGTTGGCGAAGCTCATGTCCATCACGCTCGAAGGATGGCCCTCGGCCAGCGCTAGGTTCACGAGCCGGCCCTCGCCCAGCAGATTGATCCGCCGGCCGTTCGGCAGGAAGAACTGCTCCACGCCCTCGCGGACCATCTTGCGCCGGCGGGCGAGCCGCTCCAGCGCTGGGATGTCGATCTCCACGTTGAAGTGGCCGGAGTTGCACACGATGGCGCCGTCCTTCATGACCGCGAAGTGCTCCTTGCAGATCACCTTCAGGTTGCCAGTGACGGTGATGAAGAAGTCACCGGCCCGCGCGGCCTCCTCCATCGGCATGGCGCGGTAGCCGTCCATCACGGCCTCGAGCGCCTTCAGGGGGTCCACCTCCGTCACGATGACGTCCGCCCCCATACCTTTCGCCCGCGCGGCGATCCCGCGCCCGCACCAGCCGTAGCCCGCGATTACGACGATCGAGCCGGCGATGAGGCGGTTGGTGGCGCGGATGATGCCGTCGAGGGTGCTCTGACCCGTGCCGTACCGGTTGTCGAACATGTGCTTGGTGTCGGCGTCGTTGACCGAGATGACAGGGAACTTCAGCACGCCCTTCTTCGCCATGCTCCGGAGCCGGATGACCCCCGTCGTGGTCTCCTCGGTCCCGCCGATGATGCGGGCCGTCTTCCGCTCGCTGTGCAGCGTGGACACGAGGTCGCACCCGTCATCCATGGTGATGGTGGGGTGGTGGCCGAGCGCGGCGTGGATGTGCTTGTAGTAGGTCTTCTTGTCCTCGCCCTTGATGGCGAAGGTTGGGATGTGATCGTGGGCCACCAGGGACGCGGCTGTATCATCCTGCGTACTCAGGGGGTTCGAGGCGCAGAGGCGCACTTCGGCGCCGCCGGCCTGCAGGGTCTGCATCAGGTTCGCCGTCTCGGTCGTCACGTGCAGGCAGGCGGCGATGCGGACCCCGCGCAGGGGGCGTTCCTTGGCGAACCGTTTCCGCACGAGCCGCAGTACCGGCATGGACTCCTCGGCCCACTCGATCCGCATACGGCCCTGGTCGGCCAGTCTCAAGTCTTTCACGTCGTAGTCCACGAGTCGTCTCCTGGTCAGTAAAAGGGGGACAGATTTGGAAAAGGAAAGTTACTTGCCGGCTTCCCGCCGCAAGACCTTCGCCAGATCGGTCTTCTCCCACGTGAACTCCGGCTCGTTCCGGCCGAAATGTCCGTAAGCCGCCGTCTTCTTGTAAATCGGCCGCAGGAGCTTGAGGTGGTCGATGATCCCGCGAGGGGTCATGGGGAAGTGCTTGCGTACCAGCTTGTCAATCAGGTCAATGGAAACCTTCTCGGTGTTTTTGGTGTCAATCAAAATGGACACCGGCTCGGGCACCCCGATCGCATACGCTAGCTGGATCTCGCACTTGTCGGCGAGGCCTGCGGCCACGATGTTCTTCGCGATGTACCGAGCCATGTACGACGCCGAGCGATCCACCTTGCTGGGGTCCTTGCCCGAGAACGCGCCGCCGCCGTGGCTGCCGACGCCGCCGTAGGTGTCCACGATGATCTTTCGCCCGGTGAGTCCTGTGTCGCCCATGGGGCCGCCCACCACGAACCGCCCGGTCGGATTGATGTGGTATTTCATGCTGAGAGGGTCAAAGATCTCCTTCGGCATGACGGGCTTGATCACGTATTCGATCACGTCCCGCTCGATCTTCTTGCTGGTGACGTCCGGGCTGTGCTGGGTGGAGACGACGATCGTGTCCACCCGGACGGGCCGGCCGTTCCGGTATTCGACCGTCACCTGGGACTTGCCGTCTGGGCGGACCCACGAAAGGAGGCTCTTTTTCCGGACTTCGGCCAGCCGTCTGGTCAGGCGATGCGCGAGCACGATGGGCATGGGCATCAGCTCAGGCGTCTCGTTCGTCGCGTAGCCGAACATCAATCCCTGATCGCCCGCGCCGCCCGAGTCCACACCCATCGCGATGTCAGGGGATTGGTTGTGGATCGAGGTGATCACGGAGCAGGTGTGGTAATCAAAGCCCCAGGTGGCGTCGGTGTACCCGATCTGCCGGATCGTCTCTCGGATGATGTCGGGGATCTCGACGTAGGCCTTGGTGGAGATCTCGCCGGCAACGAACGCGATGCCAGTGGTCAGGATTGTCTCGCAGGCGACCCGGCAGCGCTTGTCTTTGGCGATGATCGCATCCAGAATGCCATCCGAGATCTGGTCCGCAATCTTGTCCGGATGGCCTTCGGTGACGGATTCGGACGTGAACAGGTAATTGTGTCGGCTCATTATTCGGAGTCCCTCATTGTGGTTCGATGCCAGGAGAGTCTGAGTCCGGGCCTGGACGGATTTGGCCCTGAGAGTAGCGAGTGAAGTCCTCGCTTGTCAAGGAGAAATTCCGTTTTGATCATGCGCGTTTCCGCGCGGATCTGCTTGACAGTCCAGGCGCACGCCCTGTAGGATTGAATGGCCTCGATCGACTCTCAAGTCACGAACCCCATGGATGCCATTACGAAGCAGACCGAGGATGCGAAGTCGTTCAGTTTCAAGGAATTCGGCGACGCCCTCGTCGAGTTTTTCAGCTCGCTGAAGCTTGCAATTTTCCTGATGATCACCCTGGCCATTCTCTCGACGGTAGGGACGGTCATCCAACAGGGCGAGCGGCCTGAGGTCTATATTAAAGAGTATGGCGAGAACGCCTACTGGTGGTTCGTCAAGCTAGGGTTCGTAGACATCTATCATACCTGGTACTTCTCGACCGTTCTGGTCCTGCTCTGCATCAACTCCCTCACCTGTTTCCACCAACGGTTCCCGGCGATCTGGCGCTCGATCCGGCAGGACAAGGTCAACGTCACGGCGTCGTTCATCCAGAACCTGAAGCGATCCGCGACGGTGGACCTGCCGGCCGAACGGTCCAAGGTCACCAAGGAGTTGGGGTTGGCGTTCGCCGAACGGGGCTATCGGGTGCTGGTCAACAAGGACGAAACCGAGACGACCCTCTACGCGACGAAAGGCGTCATGGGCCGGGTCGCCGCTCACGTGGCACACCTCAGCGTGACGGTCATCGTGGCAGGCGGGCTCCTCGGCAACATCCTGGGCTTCCGCGACTTCGGCGTCTGCCTCGAAGGAGAGACCTATCACGTCCCACAGGGGAATTTTGACCTGCACGTGGACAAGTTCTGGATCGACTACTACGACAACGGCGCGGTCAAGTCCTACAACAGCACCCTGACGGTCCTCGAGAACGGGGCGAAGAAGGTCACCAAGACGATCACCGTCAACGACCCGCTGGTCTATAATGGCATCTGGTTCTACCAGTCCAGCTACGGCGATTCCTGGGACCGCGTCGAGAAGGCGCGGATCGTGGTGCGCGAGAAGGCGACGGACAAGGTCGTCGGCGAGGCTATCCTGGACTGGCGCAAGGAGGCCGAGATGAAAAATCTGGGGCTCAAGCTCCAGTTGACGGACTTCGTGGCGGACTTCGGGTTCGATGCCAAGGACCGCCGTGTCTATTCGAAGACGGTCGAGCACGAGAACCCGGCCGTCAAGCTGGCCATCACGGAGCACGATCGGCAGCTCCCGGCGCCGTGGATCTTCTATCATTATCCGGACCTGTTCGAGATCCAGGGGTCTAAGTACAAGTTCGAGCTGACCGGCTATCTGACGAAGAAGTTCACAGGCTTGCAAATCGCCAAGGATCCGGGCGTGATCATGGTGTGGATCGGCTCCACCTTGCTGGTCGTGGGAGTAATGCTGTCGGCGCTCATCTATCACCGGCGGGTATGGGCCAAAGTGGTCTCCGAGCCGTACAGGGTGACGGTGTACCTGGGCGGGACGGCCTACAAAGGGCAAATCGACTTCGACCGCGAGTTCCAACGTTTCAGCGAGCGTCTCATGGCGCTGCGCCATCCAACAGCATAAGATAGAGGAGAAGCTATGTTTCGATCGCTGTTTCTCTTTGACGTGACGTTCTGGCTCTACTTGGCGGCGGTGGTGCTGTACTTCGGCTACCTGGTGGCGTCGAAGAAGGCCCTGCGCCCGGCGTACGCCGGGCATCCGGCTTCCTCCGAGGACGACGACGGCTGGGCGCAGCCGCTCGGACAGCTCGCGACCTGGGTCACCTTCTTCGGGCTCCTGGTGAACGGTCTGGCCTTGGGGACGCGGGCCTACGAGCGCATGCAGCTGTCCGGCACGTTCGCGCCCTGGTCCAATCAGTTCGAGGCGATGTCGTACGTCTCCTTCGCGATCATCGCGGGCTACCTGTTCCTGGAGCTCAAATACGGGATCAAGGCCATCGGGGCGTTCGTCGTGTCGGTCGGGTTCATCGCGATGGGCGCCGCATCGCTCCTGCCGTACCGCTATCAGGTCGCGGAGCCGCTGGTGCCGGCGTTGAACAGCTACTGGATCTACATCCACGTCTCCATCACGCTGACCAGCTACGCGGCGTTTGCGATGGCGGGCGGCCTCGGCGTGATGTACCTGCTCAAGGAGCGCGCGGAGCGCCGGGGACGCCGGGGCACGCTCTACGATACGTTTCCGAGCCTGGAGAAGATCGACGAGCTCGGCTACAAGGCGGTCATGATTGGGTTTCCGCTGCTGGCCTTTGGGGTCATTTTGGGCGCCATGTGGGCCAACTACGCGTGGGGCGGGTACTGGTCCTGGGACCCCAAGGAAACATGGTCGTTGATCGTGTGGCTGATCTACGGTGCGTACATCCATGCCCGGATGAACCGAGGGTGGGAAGGGCATCGCGCCGCGCTCTACCAAGTCTTTGGCTTCGGCATGGTCGTCTTCTGCTTCTGGGGCGTCAACTTCCTGCTCTCGGGGCTGCATGCCTATGCCTGATCAGGACGTCGCACTCAGTACGACTAGCGCGGCGTCTGTCCGGTCAAGGCCGACAGTGCGCCGCCGTTTGATCGTGATCCTCGGCGGGCTTGCCATCCTCGTGTTCGCGTTCGGCGTGGTCTGGCTCCAGAGCTCCAAGTACGAGCCGCTCGTCGTCAGCATGGCGGCGCCCGACTTCAGCCTGCCGGATCTGCAGGGAAAGACGCAGCGGCTGTCGGACTATCGCGGCAAGGTCGTCTTCCTGAACTTCTGGGCCACCTGGTGCAAGCCCTGCAAGGAAGAGATGCCCTCGATGCAAGTGCTCTGGGAGAACCTCAAGAACCAGGACTTCATGATGCTAGCCGTCAGCATGGATCGCGTCACAACGACCAAGGACATTCCCTCCTTCGTCGAGAGCCTGAAGTTGTCCTTCCCGATCCTGACGGACTCTTGGGGGCAGACCGACAAGCGTTACAAGCTGATGGGCGTGCCAGAGACCTATATCATCGATCAGAACGGCGTGCTCCGCGAGAAGGTCATCGGCCCGCGTGACTGGACGAGGTCCGAGAGCATCGAGACCATCGTACAACTGCTGCAGAAACAGCCCAAGTCCGTCAAGGCTGATTAAGCCCGTTCCCATGTCCATCCCGATTGGCGTGCTGCTGGCGCTGGTCTTCTCGGCCGGACTCC
>DASQRT010000285.1:0-6900 GCA_035642795.1 Nitrospirales bacterium | reverse complement strand
CACCGGGCCGAAGTTCTGACGAGCAGCAAAATTAAATTAGGATCGGAGTCGATTTATCAAGAGTGCAGGCAGAACCGAAGGGAGGTCGCTATGAAAATGCTCACGTGTCGCCTTTCACTCCTACTCAGTGGGCTGGCGCTTGTCGGCATGATCGGCTGCGGGCAGGAGGCGCCGACAGGGAAGGCGGGGGCTCCGGACTCAACGGGGCAGGCTATTGTCGATAGTGTGAAGACCCCTTTGGACAAGGCCCACCAGGTTGAGGATAAGCTTGGGAAGGCCGCAGATAAGACGGCCGACACGGTGAAGGAAGCGACGCAATAAGAACCGTTGACACTTTTCCCGTCCCTCCCTAGAATGGCGCATGTTGAGGCTACCGCAGCAGTTGGCGATTCAACCATAATGGAGGTAAGTGAATGAAGCGAAGCAAATCGTATCTCGTGATCATCCTGGCTCTTGCTGCGGTGGTCTGCCTCTCTCTACCGGTTCAGGCCGAGGACCTCAGCTTCGTTGCGGTGGAGAAGGACGGCGCGAAGATCTGGCAGGGCGGCGGCACAATTGATCTGAAAGGGCCGGTGACGTTGACGGTGAAGAATACGCTGACCGCCGAACATGGCTTTGCCATCGATACCATGAACGTCCACGAAGTCATCAAACCGGGCGAGGAGAAGATCATCACCGTGCCGCTTGAGAACATCGACAAGATGGTCTCGGAGCACCGCGTCTACTGCCAGTTGCATCCCAAGCACGGCACCGCCACGATCAAAGTGGCCGGCAAATAGCACTCGCGAGAAGAAAAAAGGAGCCCGTCAGGTCGTGAAACCTGACGGGCTCTTCTTTTGCCCTGTCGGCGTCTGCTTACAGCCCGCGAAGGAAGTCTACGATGTTCTGTTTCTCTGGTTCAGGGAGCGCATTGAACCGGGTAATCACCGCGTTGGCTTCGGACGGAGGATATTGCCGATCGCCTTGGCTCGCATGAGCCTGGATCGCCTCCAACAGGGTTCCCGCTCGTCCGTCGTGCAGGAAGAAAAGTCGCTGTCCAACACCCCAGAGCGGAGCGGTCCGGAACTCATCCGGCCCGGCACCACCCTGGAGGATGTTATCGGCTAGATTCGGTCCCATGTTATGCAGGAGAAGGTCAGAGAAAAGGTTGACCTGTTGATTGCTCAGCGCTGCGTCGATGGACGACGCTCCTGTCATCAGGACCGGCGTGTGACAGAGCGCGCAGCCCACTCGCTTAAAGAGATTCCGGCCATTCACGATCGAGGGCGTGTCTTGCGCCGGCGTCGGTGGCGCGAGGAACCGCATGAACGTGGCAAACTTCATGACGTCGCTGATCGACTCGCCGATCGTCCCTGCGTCGAAGGTCGTGTGATCCTCGGGCGTCGGGTTGAACTGGCACGACGGCGTCTCGTCCCGCTCGGTCGGGAACAGCTCGTTCGTCACGCCCATTTCGACGTTGTACGCCTCTCCGGAGAAAATCATGAGGGACTTGTTCTGTGCCTTCCAGCCGAACCGCGTGATGCTGCCGTCGTTGCCGCTTGTGTTCGGGCTGCCGCTCGTGAGGACGTTCCCCGGTCCCCGTCGATTGGGATGGCCCTTGATCCCCATCGCTGCCCGCTCCGATTGCTCCGCAGCCATGTTTGCCAGAATGGCCGAATCGGGAATCGCTTCGATCAGACCGGCGCCGAAGACCGGCGTGGGGATGCGGAAGATGATGTTCCTGCGGTCGGCTTGTCGCTCAAAGTCAGGCTGCGTGAGGACACAACCTGGCGCATCGGCGCGACCGGTAATCGTGTACAGATCATGAACACCGCCATCGCGCGTCCCGTTCGGATGGAAGGGGAACCGGGCCTCGCGGACGGGTCCGTTGGGATGGACGAAAAACGGAACGGTATTTTTCGCCCCGTTCGTCGTCGCCGCCGCGACCTGTGGGTTCACGAACGGACTGGTCCCTCCCACGGCCGGCTGGGTATGACAGCCAGCGCAGCTGTCGAGGTTGAACCGAGGGCCGAGACCCTTTGCATCACCCACCACTTGCTGTACTTGCTTAAAGTCATCTTGTCCGATCTGAAAGAAGGCGAGGTTCGTGCTGCTCAATCCGGGGAGCGGTCCGCCTGCGCCGGCAGGGCCTGTGCGGGGGCCTGGGTCGTGCGCTGCAGTTGGCGCCATGCCAAACAATTTCGAATCCGAGCTGACATCCCCCGTGAACACAGCAGTCATGAGCATCACCGCACCGCTCGCGAGCATGATCAGACCAAGTCCAGGCCGTGTGATTTTGACGTTGGGAATCATGGTGACCTCCGTGTGGTCAAGAGAACTTGCTGATCCGAGAAGGAGCCCTGTCACATCATGTGAGAGCATAACTCGTATGCGTAAAGGGTTCGTGAAGGGCTTGTAATGGGCTTGTAATATTACTCGATGGACTTTGGGAGCGGTGTCGCAGTCCCGCAACACCGCACTGCCTAGACTCCATGCGGAGCGAGGGTAGCACAGGAATGGGCATGCTACTTTTGCTCGGCTTTTTCTCCTCCCGTTGACACACCCGTGGCGCCCTCCTAGAATGGGCCCCACTCATTCTAGGGGGCTTATTCCATGAAGGAGTCCAAGCCTGATGCCATCCGCAATGTTGCCGTCCTCTCTTACGGTGGAGCCGGCAAGACGACACTAATTGAAGCTTTTCTCTGCTCTATCGGGACGGTTCCGCAAATGGGGTCCGTCGTGGCCAGCACGACGGCCATGGATTACGATCCTGAGGAGCACCACCGGAAGGTCTCCATCCAGACCAGCCTCTGCCAGATTTCCTGGAACGACACCGCGCTCAATCTTCTGGACAATCCAGGCGCGCCCAGCTTTCAAGCCGAAGCGAAACAGGCGGCGCATATCACGGACGCAGTGCTCTGGGTATTCAATGCGAGCGCGGGGGTCAAGACCGAGCTGGAGAAATTATGGGAGTACGCGACAGAGCGTTCCCTGCCGGGCGTGATTTTCATCAACGGGCTGGACAAGGAAGGGACCGCCTGGACGGCGCTCGTCGAGGAAGTCGAGAAGGCGTTGGAGATCAAGACGGTCCCGCTCAGCATGCCGATCGGGAAGGAGGCCTCCCTGGAAGGGGTGGTGGACCTCCTCACCGGGGAAGCGTATCGGTACGCGTCTGATGGAAGCGGGAAACGGCAGAAGGCCGATGTACCGGCGGCCCTGAGCGGGGAGGTCGAGGCTGCCCGCAAGAAGCTGATGGAGGGGGCTGCGGAGGCGGATGATCAGCTGCTCGAAAAGTACCTGGGTGACGGGACTCTGACGGCTGCAGAGATCTTGAAGGGGTTGAAGAGCGGGGCGACCAACCGCAGTTTATTCCCAGTCCTCTGCGGGTCCGCCGGGAAAAACATCGGCACGGTGGAGACGCTCAATGCCCTTGTGGCGCTCCTGCCTTCACCGGTGGAACGCGCCGTGGCCCATCCGGTTCAGGCCACCAAGGCGGAGGGTAAGGAGACCGTATCCTTGGCGCTTGACGCGGGCGCGCCTTTCGCGGCGTACGTCTTCAAAACGATCATCGACCCGTTCATGGGACGGCTCAATTACATGCGGGTGTACGCCGGGTCCCTGGCGCCGGATACCGGCTTTCTCAACGCCACGCGCAATGTCAAGGAGAAGGGCGGGCGGCTCTTTCACGCCGTGGGGAAGAAGTACACTCCCATCGAGAAGGCGGTGGCTGGCGACATCGTGGCAATTGCCAAGCTCAAGGATACCCAGACCGGCGACACGCTCACCAGCGACAATGCCCCGCTCCTGTTTCCCAAGCCCCCGTTGCCACGGCCACTCCTGTCATTCGCCCTTGAACCCAAATCCAAGGCGGATGTGGAAAAGGTGAGCCTGGGGCTCCACAAGCTCGTTGAGGAGGACCCCTCTCTTGAATTCGTCCGCAACATCGAGACTCACGAAATGATCCTCAGCGCCATGGGGCAGCTGCATGGGGATGTCGCGTTCGAGAAACTGAAGCGAAAATACGGGATCGAGGTGAACGTCCATACCCCGAAGGTGCCGTACAAGGAGACCATCCGGAAGACCGCCTCCGCCCAGGGGAAGTACAAAAAGCAGACCGGGGGGCACGGCCAGTACGGCGACACGTGGCTGAAACTCGAACCGTTGAAGAGGGGAGGAGGGTTCGAGTTCGTGAATGAGATCGTGGGCGGCGCGATTCCTCGGAACTTTATTCCGGCGGTCGAGAAGGGCGTGATTGAAGCCATGCACGAAGGCATCCTCGGAGGATTTCCCGTGGTCGATTTTCGCGTCACTCTCTATGATGGGTCCTACCATGATGTCGACTCCTCCGAGATGGCGTTCAAGATCGCGGCGTCCATGGGGTTCAAGAAGGCCATGGAGCAGGCGTCGCCGGTTCTTCTTGAGCCGATCATGACGGTGGAGGTCAGCACGCCTGACGAATTCATGGGGGCGGTGATCGGGGACCTGAACAGCCGCCGAGGCCGGATCCAGGACACCGTGCCGAAGGCTCACGGCACCATCATCAAGGCCGCGGTTCCGCTGGCGGAGATGCTGAAGTATTCCTCGACCTTGAACTCTTTGACGGGGGGGCGGGCGACCTATTCCATGGATTTCTTGACGTACGAGGAAGTGCCACGCGAGCTGGCGGTGCGGATCCTCGAAGAGCAGAAGGTGGCGAAAGCGGGAGCCGTCCAGTGAGACTGCCGCTCAGGTCATTTTTCTCTCGGACTCAGGACTGAATAGAACGCGCGGTTCTCTCGCACCACACGCAAGAGGACCGAGTCGCCCTTTTTCGTCTGGGCCACCGCCGTTTTGAATTCCTCCGTCGTCGTGACGATCTGACGGTTGACCTCCTTGATGAGGTCTCCTTCCCGCAGGCCCTGCTCCTGGGCCACACTGCCCGGTTCCACCTTGCTCACCAGCACTCCTTTCTGGTCCTTGGTCTTGAACTTTTCGGCTAGTTCTGGCGTGAGGTCTTGCACGTTGAGCCCGAGCTTGACCTCCGGCTGAGGAGGCGGGGAGGGGATCGACGCGACGATGGTCTCTTCCTTTCGCTCACCCAAGTCGACGGTCAGGGAGCGGCGTTCGCCGCTCCGGATGATTTCCAAATCCACCTTGGTGCCCGGGGCCAGCCCGGCCACGCTACGGGACAGGGCGGAGGGGGTCTCCACGCGGCGCCCGTTCACCTTCGCAATGATGTCGCCCGGCTTCAGACCAGCGTGCGAGGCAGGCTCGTTCTCAAAGACGTCGTTCACCAGGACGCCGTCGGATTCCTTGATGCCGAACTTGGAGGCCAGCTCCGCGGTGACCTCCTGGATGCCGATGCCCAGCCAGCCGCGTACGACTTTCCCCTTGGAACGGAGCTGGTTCACGACTTGCTGCACCATATTGGAGGGGATGGCGAACCCGATACCTTGGGCGTAGTTGATAATGGCGGTGTTAATGCCGATCACCTCGCCTTTGATGTTGAACAGCGGTCCTCCGCTGTTGCCGGGGTTGATCGAGGCGTCGGTCTGGATGAACGCCTCGTACCGGGACAACCTGACGGCGTCACGTTCAAGGCCGCTGACCACTCCCACGGTGACGGTGCGATCCAGGGAGAACGGATTGCCGACGGCCATGACCCACTGGCCGACGCGGACCTTCGACGAGTCGCCGAACGGCACCGTGGGGAGTTCACGATCGGCCGTGACTTTCACGATGGCCAAGTCGGTGTCTGGATCGCGGCCGATCACTTGGCCCACGTACTTGCTCCGGTCGGAGAGCCGCACTTCGACTTCCTTGGCGTCGCCGACGACGTGATTGTTGGTCACCACCGTCCCGTCCTTGTCCACGATGACTCCCGAACCGGTCCCCGGGATGTTCGGGCCTCGTTCCCGCGGGCTTTCGCCGGATTTGGTGGAAGCGGACACCGGGCTGATGTTGACCACGGCCGGTTTGACATGGTCAGCCAAGCTGATAAAAACGTTCTCAATTTCTTCGAGCAGGCGAATGCCGTTCAGTTCTTCAGCGAAGGGTACGCCAGCAAACGGCTCGACTACTAGGAGTCCGAATATGAGGACAACTCCAAGAACCTGATAGGCCACAGAACTGTCTCGAAACTTCATAGGGTGCGCCTCCACACACCGCCGGATATCAGGCAGTTTTCGATGCTGTTATCCTAACAAATGGGCGCCCGTGTTTACAACGTTTGATGGTGATCGGTGTACGGATTAGGCGCGAAGGGACTGGAGCGCGGCGGGCATGGCGGACCGGCGGCCGATGAGGGTGACTTGGTCGCCGGCCCTCAGGACCACCTCGGCGTGCGGGAACAGCACTGATTCGCCCCGCCGGACCAGGACGATCCCCACGCTCTCCGGCAGGGACAGATCGGCGAGCCGCCGGCCATCGGCCGCGATGCCCGGAGCGATGGTAACGTGTTCGACCGTTCCGCCACCGGCTTGGAGGTCTTCGTGGAGCCGGATCAGGGGAACGGTGAGG
Source organism: Nitrospirales bacterium (assembly GCA_035642795.1). GTDB lineage: Bacteria > Nitrospirota > Nitrospiria > Nitrospirales > NS-4 > NS-12. The sequence continues at coordinate 423 of DASQRT010000285.1, read as the reverse complement.
ACTTCCTCGTATTGGGAGGCCAGCCGGTCCCGTACGGCTTCGAGCGTCCGTTGCTCGGCGCGAATGCTTTCACACATGGGGAGCGCCTCATCGATGACCGTCAGGGTCTCAGGGAATCGAACGGTGTGGGTCGCGTACAGGCATTGCCCCAGAGACTCGTAGGCTTGTCGGAGCCGTACCTCGGCATCTTCGGCTTGAAACCGTAGCTTGGCCACGTGGACCCGACGGGCAACCCGCTCGGCGACGCCCATGATGGCTTCTTTGAGCCCTTCCAGGCTGATCGATAAGGCTCGGGTGGTGGACTGTAAGAAGTTCATTGGGTCGGATAAGCGCGATTATGTAAACTTTCTATCCTCAAGACACTTACTAATTGAACCATCAAAACCTTAACTTAAACATGAAAAACAACACGGATCACTGCGC
>DASQRT010000284.1:0-4512 GCA_035642795.1 Nitrospirales bacterium | reverse complement strand
AACGTGGTCTTCAATCCGCTGACGGTCCTGCTCAACGACCGCGTCTCGAAGGCTCTCGCGCATCCGGAGATGCACGCTATGATCAGGTTGCTCGTCGAGGAAGCGGTCGCGGTTGCCAGGGCCGAGGGAGTAGATCTCGATCCTGACATCGCAGACAAGGTCGTTCAGTGGTCTCAGGAAATCCGCGACATTCACACCTCCATGTACGACGACTGGAAAGCCGGCCGGCGCACGGAGATCGACTTCCTCAACGGCTATCTCGTTCAGCACGGGAGGGAACTAGGTATTCCGACGAGGGTCAACGAGGCGGTGTGCGCCTTGATCAAGACCATCACCGAACCGGCCCCGCTGGGGCCATCGCTTCTACGGATCGACGGCTCGGTCATCCAGCCGCTCGTCTTCGATATCGACGCGCTCTCCAAGCTTCCGACGAGTGAACAGGTGCCGGACGTGTCGGTCGAAGATCCCAGAGTGCGTGGGCAGGGCGTGTGGATCCGGGCGCTGTTGAATGTTGCGACCTGTAAGATCGGTGCGGATCACGTGACCTTCCACTCAGCCGATGGTCAATACACCGCCAGCCTCCATCTTAAGGAGGCAGCCGAATCCGGCATCCTGATTTACAAGCTGGATGGGCGCCCGTTGCGCCGTGAAGAGGGGGGACCGTTTCGCCTGATTACCCCGTCTCTGGGCGACTGGTGTGCCAGCGTGAAGGGCGTGACGCGCATCGAATTTACCGTCGGGCCAGGCAGAGACACGCGCCCCGAGACCACACGCGCCTAACAGTCTGTTTTTCCGAACAATGACGACCGTCTACGTCAGCAGGCGCCTCCCGGACCCGGTCATGGCCGAGTTGGCCCGCCGCTTCACCCTTATCGGACAGCCTCGCGATTGCCCGGCGCCACGCGAGGAACTGCTCGAGGCGGCGTCCCAGGCCGACGCGCTCGCGGTGACCTTGACAGAGCGCGTGGATGCCGACGTGTTGGACAGGGCCCAGTATCTGAAGGTCGTGGCCGTCTACGCCGTTGGTTATGACAACGTGGATGTCGCTGCCGCGACGCGCCGCGGCATCGTCGTCACCAATACGCCGGATGTTCTGACGGAGACGACGGCCGACTTGGCATGGGCGCTGATTCTGGCGGTGACACGGCGGATTCCGGAGGCTGACCGGCTGGTGCGCGAAGGGCGATGGGAGGGCTGGGCACCTGCGCAACTGCTTGGCGCGGACGTGTTTGGCAAGACGCTGGGCGTCATCGGGATGGGACGGATTGGGCGCGCGGTCGCCAGGCGCGCGGCCGGGTTCGGGATGGCGGTCCTTTACCACACACGGTCTCCGCTCCCCCATGAAGAGGAGGTGGTGTTACACGCGAAGTATCTCCCCTTGCCGCAGGTGCTGCAGGCGGCGGACATTGTGACGATCCACACCCCGCTGACTGATTCCACGCGGGGAGCGATCGGCAAAGCCGAGCTCGCGATGATGCGTCACTCGGCCTACCTCATCAATACCGCGCGCGGAGCGGTGGTGGATGAAGCGGCGTTAGCCGAGGCCCTGGAGCAAGGACGGTTGGCGGGCGCCGGCCTTGATGTATATCAGCTTGAGCCACGCGTCCACTCCCGCTTGCTGGCGCTCCCTAACACCGTGCTTTTGCCGCACATCGGATCCGCGACGACAGAAACCAGGGTGAAGATGGGCCTGATGGTGGCGGATAACATCACTGCGGTACTCGAAGGGCGGGAGGCGCCCCACCGCGTGAATTGACAAGCCGGAAACCCCGTGGTCTAATCCGCGTGGCTCTTCAACCCTCCGCACGGGAATTGGCATGGATCTCTTCGGCAAAGTGCCGCTGGTCGAAATTCCGATCCTGCTCACGGCGGACCAGAAGACTTGGCTGGAAACGCTGGTCAAGAAGGGCAAGATCGCGGTCCCGCCCGGCGGGACCCTCCCTGAAGGGTCCGTCATTTCCATTTTTATGCGCACGCTCTTGTGGAACTCGGAAGAGCAACGGCAGTCTTTGGAGATGGTCCCGGAGGAGATTCAGAAGAAGATGTGCGAGGGCAAGGGCCTGGTCGCAACCAAGATCCAGGTCTCGGTGGATCAGAAAGCCTGGCTTGACAAAGCGGCGGCGTCCGGCAAGGCCCCGCTGCTGCCCGGCGACTCGCCCGTCTCCCTCTTCACCCGCATCCTGCTCGAGAACGCGATGGAGCAGCAGAAGGCCCTCGAACGAGCCGATCCCTGGGCGGATGACGATGAAGAATAAGGGCAGGCGATAGAGACTTATCCGGTCGGGGCCGCATCGCGTCGCGGTATTGGCCGGCTTTCCTCCAGGTCGAGCAGATCGATCCACGTCACAATATCGGGACGTGAAGGATCGATAGCATCACGCGTTTTCTTGAAATACGCCCACTGCGCCTCGTCTTCCGGTCTCCGCTCCAGCATCTGCTTGTTCCAGAGCTCGATTTGCTTCTTCGAGCGGGGGCGCGCGTGAACGGCCAGCCATTCCATAATGAGCTCGTCGGTGCGGGACTTGGCCGAGTAGGCAAAGTCCTGTGCACTGACTTCCAGGAATGACAGGAGCGCCTTGTCGAGAGGGCAGGGGTAGATGTACGGGCCGTTAACCCCGGCCTCCCGGGCGCGGGCCTTATCGATCATCCGGGCCAAGTGCACGTAGCCGCCGAGCAGTTCCCGGGAGCTTCTGGGATACTCCTTGGTGAGGTCGTTCGGTCGCGGCCGTTGGAGGCGACCCATGGTGGTGTCGAGAGTGTCGCCCTTCATCTCGCCCCCGGTGGAGCCGGGAATGTTCAGCGACATGAACGAATCTCCTACAGCAGGCGGTGGTTGGCGAAGGTCAGGGTCTTGACCGAGACAACGCCGTGTTCCGCTGAGATAATGCGGCGCGAGGCCGGTAGGTCGGCTTGGCCGATTCGCACGTGCATATCGGTGAAGCTTTCGACGTTGGCCAGTCGGCCGTCCTGCGGATTGAAGTAATAGACGGTGTAGCGCGTGGTCAAATACTTCTTGTCGGCCGTGATCGCGCTGTCCTCGACATTGATAGTGAACTTGATCGGTCCCATGGTGCGGTTGATCTGCATGATGCGGTCGTCTCTCACGCGATAATGGGATTGCAGGCTGTCGTGGATGTGGATGGTCTGTCCCAGCGGGTGGGCGGCGCTTCGGTCGAAGGTGAGGACGCTTTTCCCGTCCGATTGGTCGAAGGTGCGGTGGGCGCGGTGGACGGCGATCATGCTAATGGTTCCGGTCGCCCACTTCTGGACTTCCACATCAGGCAGGGATACCGTAACGTCCTGCACGGATTTCACGGTCACCGTCCCAGTGAACTCCTTGCCGTCCACGTTGACGGTCAGGTCTGCTGAGAATCCGTTGCAATCAGCCGGCCAACGGGCCGTCTTCTCGAATGCTCGCCGCAATAGCTCGCGAGCTTCAGGATCGTCTTGGGCGTTGGTCGAGCATGCTTCCTTGTTATACATCATGGTCACAGGCAGCCCCCTATTATAAATACCCTTCGGCGGTTCGTCCAGATTCTTGGTAACGCAGGGTGACAGCTGGCTTGTAGCAGTAGAAATACATAGTACTTCTTACATGACACCATTCAAATCGATGATCGATCATCGCATGTGACAAGCCAGAATGCCTGAGAATTATTAATTTACTTTCAATGAGTTACAATAATTTCCTAAAGCAGAGCAGCCTTTTCTACGTAAGATTTTCCACAGCCGCTATCATTTTATGGTAACATAGATGTTTGCGACGTTGTTTGAGAAAAAGCCTGAGGGTCGGACCATATGAAGAAGGTGCCAAGACAGAGAGTTAAAGTGAGAATGCATAAGGCCCACAAAGCGCACAAAGACGGGCATAAGAAGACGGGAGCGGTCGTCAGCATGGCGGCGAAGGCGGTGGAGGCTCCCAGACATGCTCGGTTGGGCGAGCGGACCAAGGGGCAGTCTGCGCTTGCAACCACCGTGGCAGAGGACGAACTTGAAGAGCGCCGTCGTCTGTTTGCCAGAGCACGGAAAGGCGACAAAGGAGCCGTGGCGAAAATTTATGAGCTGTACGGCGCTCGTATCTACACATCGGCGCAAGTCAAGGAAGCCCAACCGAACGGATTCACCGTCCCGGCCTCTCCGGTTCGGAAACGGGTTCGAACCGCCTAAGAGGCAGCCCCCCTTTGAGGTTCAGCGGGACGGGTTCCCACCTACACAGCGCGAACTGAGCGACGAGGTCGGTGAGCGGAGGTAGCCGCCGGCCCTTCGGCGTTTCAGAGTCCGAGGGTGGTCGTGATCGATGAAAGAACGAGATCCCGAGAAGCTCAAGTTGCTGTATGAACGGTTCCGTGATGTGTGCCTGGTCGAAAAAGAGGTCTGGAAGGAGCTGTTCATGCCTCGTGACACGCCCGGGGAGGGCGTCCGCCTGACCAATATCCAGGATCGCTACGAAGTGGTCATCGATAATTCCGAGGTCGAAGAGGTCTTGGAGGCCAACATCCCCTTGGGGGGCAA
>DASQRT010000283.1:0-3204 GCA_035642795.1 Nitrospirales bacterium | reverse complement strand
GATGATGGCTTGGGTGGAGCCTGCACGGGATCGATGGTCGTCGTAGTGCCGTTTTAGAACTATCCCCCGCACCATGACCCTCTCCCTCCGGGGGGGAGGGTTGTGTTGGCATCGCGTTCGTGAAGAGAGTGGCATTGATTGGCTGGGCCGCGCTGGCCGTGCTCTGCGCGGTCGGCTTTGGGGTCGTCGCCGGCCTCGTCAATCCCGACGAGAAGGTCAACGGGCTCTGGCTCGTGGTCGCCGCGGCCTGTTTCTACGTGCTGGCGTACCGGTTCTATGGCCGGTTCCTCGCGAAGCGTGTTGTCGAGCTGGACAATCGGCGGATCACCCCGGCGCACCGGTTGCAGGACGGGACCAACTTTTATCCCGCGCATAAGTACGTTCTGTTCGGCCATCATTTCGCCGCCATCGCGGGGGCGGGTCCGCTCCTGGGGCCCGTGCTGGCCGCGCAGTTCGGGTACTTGCCAGGCTTCTTGTGGCTGGTCATCGGAGCGGTCTTGGCCGGAGCGGTGCAGGACTTCATCATTCTCGTCGCGTCGATGCGGCGCAACGGACGGTCGCTGCCAGAGATCGCGCGGGACGAGGTTGGGATCATCACCGGCACGGCCACGGCAGTGGCGGTCCTGTTCATCGTGGTGGTCGCGTTGGCCGGCTTGGGCCTGGCTGTCGTGAATGCGCTCTACCGGAATGCGTGGGGCACCTTTACGGTCGCGATGACGATCCCGATCGCGTTCCTCATGGCCTTCTATCTGGAACGCTTGCGCCCTGGTCGGGTCGGCGAGGTGTCGGTCTTGGGCGTGGTCTTGCTGTTCGCGGCGGTGATTGCCGGGCGGATGGTCGCCCAGTCGGATCTCGCGCCGTGGTTCAATTTCGAGCGGGAGACGCTGGTCTGGCTGCTGGCTGGTTACGGCTTTCTGGCGTCGGTGCTCCCCATGTGGATGCTGCTGGTGCCGCGCGGCTATCTTTCGACCTTCATGAAGGTCGGCGTGGTGGTGCTGCTGGGGTTTGGTGTGATCCTGATCGCGCCGACGATCGAGATGCCACGCGTGACGGCTTTCGTGGCGGGCGGCGGGCCTATTATCCCCGGCACGATTTTCCCCTTCCTCTTTGTCACGATCGCGTGCGGCGCCATCTCGGGGTTCCACTCGCTGGTCTCCTCCGGAACGACGCCCAAGATCATTGCTCAAGAATCCCATGCAATGCTGGGATATGGCGCGATGTTGCTGGAAAGCTTCGTGGGTGTGATGGCGCTGATCGCGGCGTCTCTCCTCGTGCCCGGCGATTATCTCGCGATCAACACGACGCTGACGCCGGAGGCGTTGGCGGCCATGGGCTTTCCAGTCGCGAATATTCAGGAACTGTCGCGGTTGGTCGAGGTCGAAGTCACTGGCCGACCTGGCGGTGCGGTCTCGCTGGCGGTCGGGATGGCCTCAATTTTCGCCGGGCTTCCCGGTATGGCGGGTCTGATGGCCTACTGGTATCAGTTCGCCTTGTTGTTCGAGGTGCTGTTCATCCTCACCACGATTGACGCCGGCACGCGCGTCGCGCGCTATCTTCTCCAGGAGATGGGTGGGCGCTTCTACGCGCCGATGGGGCGGATCACCTGGCAGCCTGGTGTGATAGCCACCAGCGCCGCTGTGGTCGGCGCTTGGGGCTACTTGATCGGCACCGGCAGCATCTCGACCATCTGGCCCATGTTCGGGGCGGCCAACCAGTTGTTGGGCACGCTGGCGCTCTGCGTCGGCACCACGGTCCTGATCAAGGTGGGCAAGGCCCGCTATCTCTGGGTGACGGCGGCGCCGATGGTGTTCGTAGGCGTGATCACACTCACCGCCGCCTACGAGTTATTCATGCTGTTCATCAGTAAGGCTGCGGCAGCCGCTGGCGGTGAGGTGGTTCCCTTCTACCTGGATGCCGCCCTGGTCGGCATCGTGGCGGCGCTGGCGGTCGTGATCCTGGCGGACTCGCTGGCCAAGTGGTACGGGTTTGTGATCCGGAAGCGACCCTATACGACCAGCGAGGTGCCAGTCGGCGCGGACGGTATCAAGATTCCCGCGGGCCCGTGTTGTTAAAGGGGACTGGAGAGGAGAACTAGCATGGCTGACGTGAATTCATTTGACGTGGTCTCGAAAGTGGACATGCAGGAAGTCAAGAACGCCCTCGATCAGGCACTGAAGGAGATTCACCAGCGGTTCGACTTCAAGGGGAGCAGGACGGAGTTGACGCTTAAGGAGAAGGAGAGCGAACTGGTGCTCGTGTCGGACGACGAGTACAAGCTCAAGAGCGTGGTGGACATCCTGAAGGCCCGGCTCATCAAGCGCAACGTGTCGGTGAGAGCGTTCGCGTTCGGTCCGGTGGAGCCGGCGCTGGGCGGCACGGTCCGCCAAGTCGCGAAGATCCAGAACGGGCTCGCGAGCGAGAAGGCGAAGGAGATCGCCAAGGTCATCAAGGAGGGGAAGTTGAAAGTCCAGGCGCAGATCCAGGGCGATCAGGTGCGCGTGCAGGGCAAGAGCAAGGACGAGCTGCAGACCGCGATCGCCCTCCTCAAGAGCAAGGATTTCGGAATAGACTTGCAGTACATCAATTACCGCTAGCGCTAGGAGACGGTCAGGAACTGAAAATCCGCGCGAGGATGCCCGTGCGAGTGGTGGTGCGGGTTTTCTCCATGATGTGCTTGATGTGCTCTTTGACCGTCTGTTCGGTAATACTGAGCGCGTTCCCGATTTCCTTGTTTGTATACCCTCTGGACAGATAGCGGACCACCCCATGCTCGCGGGCGGTGAGATGGAACCGCTCCCGCGCCTTCTCGGGGGCGCGCTCTTTGCGCTGGGTCACCTCCTCCAGGAGGATGAGGATCCGCGCCTGCTGGAGGCCCCCTCGATCAGGAAACCCGAAGGCCCGAAGGAGCACGGGCGGATTCGAGGTGCTCACCAAGCGCCTGAGCTGCACCTGTTCCCAGTCCTTCGCATCGGTTCTGACCCGGAGCGCCGTGATAATTTCGGCGCACAGTTCGGTGACAGCCGTCGGGAGCACGCCCGTGGCCTCCATCCCGTTCTGCGCCCGCATAATCTTCCCGCTCAGCTCCAAGGCCCGCCTATTCATGTGCGTCACTTGAAACGCGGGCGAGAGCAGCAGGATTCCAGGGCCAACACGCTGCTCGACAAGTGTCTCAACAACGTCAGATGAAACAGGCAATTCTTCGGT
>DASQRT010000282.1:0-6948 GCA_035642795.1 Nitrospirales bacterium | reverse complement strand
CTGACGGCCCTGGAACGGCAGGCGCGGGCGGCTGAACAATTCCGGGCGCTCCGGCAGGAAGTCCGGCGTCTCGAGCTCACCGTCCTCGTCCACGATTACCGGTCGGTGCTCCACGAGCGCGAGGAAGCCGATCGGGTTCTGGGGGAGCTCGCCCTGCGTGAAAGCGCCCAGGCTGCTACGGCCGCGCGCCTTGCGAACGAGGTGGAGACCCACCAGCTCGGCGTGGTGGGGGGGGAGGCGTCGCTGACCGGGTTGCGCGAGCAGGTTGCTCAGGCGGAAGCGAAGTTGGCGCAGGCCGTCGCCACGCTCGAGTTGCTGGCCCAGCGCGCGTCCCTGCTCGACGAGCAGCGGGCCCGCGTGCAGGCCGATATCGAGCGCCTCAAGCATGAACAGCAGGAATCGACCGATCACCTCGCCCGACTCAGCGCCCATCACAAGGAGTTGACCCATGAGCTCGCTCTCCTGTCCGGCGTCGCCGCGGAGTCCGAGGCGGTGCTGGCTGAAGCCGTGCGGCGCCATCGCGGCAACCAGACCGCGCTCGAAGCCGCGCGGAAAGCAGTTATGGATCAGGCGCTCGCTGCCACCGACTCGCACAATCGGCTGGCCAGCGATCGGGCTCGCGCGGCGGAACTCCGCCGGCGGATCGAGCGCGTGGAACAGGAGCGATTCCAGGCCGTTTCGAAGTTGGAGCTGGCCTCGACCGTGCTCGCGGCCTGTATCGAGCGGCGCCGAAAGCTCGAAGCGCAGCTGACGAAGGCCCAAGGCGCTCGGGCGAGTTTCGCGGAGGAAGTCCTGCATGTCCGTGGCCAACTTGACGCGGCTGAACAACAGCTGGCTCATCTGCAGGAAGAAAAAGCGGTGGCGATCGCCCGTCAGAAGGTCCTTCAGGCGGTGGCGCACGATGCGATGGGAGGGGATCCCGGCGCTGCCGCCAACCTGAAAGGTACTGTGGCCCAGGTTCTCTCCGTTCCTCAAGCCTATGAGAGTGCCATTGAGGCGGTCCTGGGCCATCGCCTGCTAGGCCGGCTCGTCGAGGGGCCGTCGGAAGCTGTCAAGGTATTGCGCGTGCTGAAGGCGCAGGGATCTGCCAGCGGGACGTTCGTACCCAAGCGGCCGCGTATTTGGGGGGCGCGTGCGTCCGTGCGCTGGAAGGGTGCCGGTGTTGTGGGACTGGCGCATGATCTGGTGACTCCGCGCGCTGAGCATGAGGACCTCGTCACTCACCTATTGGCTGGTGTGGTGGTGGTGGAGACGCTGGAGCAGGCGCTTGGCCTGTGGCAGTCCATGACGGAGGACCGGCAGTCGTTGCTGGTGACGCTGGGCGGCGAAGTCCTCACGCCTGACGGCATCGTCAGTGGAGGCCCGGCGGGCGCAGTGGCAGGGGCCATGAGCCGCGAGCGCGAACTCCGGGGTCTGACTGCGAGGATGAAAGAACTGGAGCAGGAGCTGCACGCCACACAGGCGAACCGGGACGCGTTTCAGGCCGTCTTGACCACGAAGGCGCAACGGGTGGAGTCGCTTGATGCGGAGGTCCACACGCTGGAGATGGCGTTGGTCGGCGAACGGAAGGATGAGCAGCGGGACGAGCAGGACGTCGCCAGGTGGAATCAGGCGATCGCACTGTTCCAGTCCGAGCGGGAGGAGGCTGGAGCCGAACTGGCCGCCTTGGCCGGCGCCGAGCATGCGGCCGCGGACGACCTCCGGCGCCTGGACCACGAACGAGCCGAGACCGAACGGTCCTTGCTGTTGCACCAGGACGCGGTCACTGCCGCTCAGGCGGAAGTCGAGAGGCGACAGGCGGCTGTAGCCGATCTTCGCGTGGAGGTCGCCGGGCTGCAGGATCGCCTCGACCAGGCGCGGAACGAGAAGGCGCGACTCGAAGCTGCCGCGGCGCTCCGTGAAGGCCGGCTCTCTGAGTTGGAGACAGAGAGGCTCAAGATAAAAGCCGCAGGGACTGCCGCCCTGGACGAGCGTCGCCAGGTCGAGGCGAACGTGCCCGCCCTCGACGCGGCCATCCGGGACGTCCGGCAGCGGCTGATGGGGGCCCAGGAATCGCAGACGAGCCGCGTCGCCAGGGTCCGCGCGTTCGAAGCCGAGTGGACGCGGCTTCGGCATGGCCTGGACGAGCTGCACAAGCAGCAGGAGGCGATCCGCCTGCGCCGCGTGGAGGCCCAGACCCGGTTGGAAGGCTTCGAGGCGATGCTGACGGGTACCTATGGCATCAATTTCGCGGGGGCTGTGGCCGAAGCCGGGGAGCCCGTCGCGGAGAAGATCGAGGCGATTAAGGGCACTCTGGCCCAGCGGCGCCGGCGGCTATCCGAATTGGGGCCCGTCAACGTGATGGCCATCGACGAGCATCGCGAGATGGAGGAGCGCCTCCGTTTCCTGACGGCGCAGGAGGAAGATCTGACCCAGTCCATCGCCTCGCTGAGATCCATCATCGCCCGCATTAACCGCACGACGAGACAGTTGTTCATGGAGACGTTCCAGAACCTCCAGGTGAAATTCAACGAGATGTTCCAGACGTTCTTCGGGGGTGGACGGGCCGAGCTGATTCTGATGGAGGATGAGGAAACGAACGAGCCGGGCGTGGACATCGTGGCCCAGCCTCCCGGCAAGCGGTTGAAGAATATCGCGATGCTGTCGGGCGGGGAGCGAGCGCTAACCGCGATGGCGCTCATCTTCGCGAGCTTTCTGATCCGCCCCACGCCGTTCTGCGTCCTCGATGAGATTGACGCCCCACTGGACGAGGAGAACACCCTGCGCTTCACGCGGGTGCTGCGCGAGCTGGCCGCGCGGACCCAGTTCATCGTCATCACGCACTGCAAGCAGACGATGGAAATGGCGGACGCGCTCTACGGGGTCACGATGGAAGAGCCCGGCGTCTCTTCCATGATCTCCGTCCGCCTCAACAAGCTCCTCGCGCCGACGTACTAGAGGAGCACCGATGGCGCTTCCGCATTGCCCTAAGTGTGGAAAGAACCTTGTTCAGCAGTCTCCACGACAGGGCATAATCGAGGCTCTTTGGGGCTTCTTCAGCATCTATCCCTTTCGCTGCCAGCTCTGCACTCACCGATTTCTCGCCTTTCAATGGTGGTGGCGTCGTTTCTTCAACTACTACGGCCGTCGAGAGTATGTACGGATTCCGGTTCGGTTCCAACTGACCTTTTCCGGCAAGCAGGTGTCGGGTGAGGGAACCGTGGTCAACCTGTCTAGACAGGGCTGTACGATCGAGACTGACACCCCGATCCCCATCGGAGAGCTAGTGTTTCTCAGGGTCCGTGAGCCTGACAGTCAACCGCTGTTTGAGATTGAAGCCGCGGTGGTTCGAACGATGGTGGGAAAGTTGGTTGGGGTTGAGTTTGTCCGCATCCAAGAGAGAGAATTGGAACGGCTTGAGCGGGTCATAGTGATTCTCTGCACTGGTCATCCCATCTAACCGCATCCGCTTCTTCCTTCCAGACAAACTCAGGTGTAGCCTGATCAATAGGGAGCGTCGACTGTCACTAAGATCCGCACGCGGTAGTGGGTGCCAAGCCTGCCGGCTGGTATCTCGACGAGCGTGCGGTAAGGAAGACCGGGGGGCAGTTGGACGCGAAACTCACGTTCGTGATGAATCACCCCGGTCTGCTGGCAGAAGCCGCAGGGGAAGGGCCACTGCTCCCCCGCCCCGCTGCATGCCGGACACAGGTAGCGGATCGGCAGGTGCAGCCAAACGGTCGCGCCTTCTGCCGCATCGGCTGGGGAGAGCGACACCATAAAGTCGAGGTTGTCGAACGCCGGTCCTTGCCAGCCCGGGCCGAAGAATGATTCAGCCGAAAAGTGTCGGAAGAGTGGTTCCTGGGGGATCGGACCGAAGTGCGGCGGGCGAGTTCTCGATGATGCTCTCCTGGTGACGATGATCGGTTCTGAATCTGAGGAACGCCGGGCGAGGCTTTCGTTATAGCGCTTCCGCTTCTGTGGATCGGACAGGACCTCGTACGCATTTAGGATTTCCTGAAACCTCGGCGTGCCTCGTTGGCCTGCATGATCAGGGTGATAGCGCTTGGCTAATTTCCGAAACGCTTCGCGAATACCGCGCAGGCTTTCCGTGCGTGCGACCCCGAGGGTTGAATAGAGGTCTTCGGCCATCGTGTCTCTCACTTGATACTGATTAAAACACCCGCCGGAACGAGCTTGTCAAGGGAAGAGGAGGCGACAGCGCCCCAAGGCAGAAAACCTCTGAGAATTAAGATGGTTCCGTAGGAGCTGTGCTTGACACTCTGCAGCTTGTTTGTTATATACTGGCCGCTCAATGCGCCCCCATTGGCCTTCCTCAGAAGCCATTAGGCGGACGATTCTAATCACGCTCGACTCAAGGACTTCATGAAGCGGTTGCTCGGTCTCTTGACCAATTGGTCCGAGAAAATTTTGTCTGCGGCACCGGAGCGCGTCCAGCAGCAGGCCCGGCAGAAGGCCAATAAGCTCCTCCGGCTTGTCGGCGGCAACCCCAACGTCTTTCTGTCTGCTCCGTCCGGCCAGCGGCGTCACGATCCAGGACAAGTTTCCGGCCAGAGCGCGGCCCACACGGGTGACGCCGTTGACGAGGCCATCAAGCGAAGCCAGCAGTGGCTGTTGCAGCGCCAGTCGGAGGCGGGGTACTGGGTTCACGAACTGGAAGCCGACACGACGCTGACTGCCGAGTACCTGATGCTGCGCCGGTTCCTAGGCCTCGGGGATCTGGAGAAAGAGCAAAAGGCCGTTCGCTACTTGATTGATGCCCAGCTGCCCGAGGGCGGGTGGCCGATCTACTACGGCGGGCCGCCAGAGCTCAGCGCGTCGGTGAAGGCCTACTTCGCCTTGAAGCTCTGCGGCGTGTCGGCCACCGAGCCCTTCATGGAGAAGGCCTGCAAGGTGATCCTGAGCCAAGGCGGCGTCGTCGGGGCGAACGTGTTCACCAAGATCGCGCTGGCGCTCTTCGACCAGTACGACTGGCGCGGGGTCCCATCGATGCCGGCGGAGATCGTGTTGTTGCCTCCTCGGTTCGTCTTCAGTCTCTACGCGCTTTCCTATTGGTCCCGGGCGGTGCTGACGCCATTGCTGATCATCTTCCACTACAAGCCCGTCTGTCGGATTCCGAAAGAGCAGGGCATCGACGAGCTGTACAGCCTGGCCCGCGAGTTGGTCGACTTCCGAAGCGCGCCCCCGTTCCGTAAGGATTGCCGCCGGTTCACCTGGCGAAACTTCTTCATCACACTGGATGGCGTCCTGAGATTCTACGAGCGGGTCGTCCCGCCGGGACTCCGCAAGAGAGCCATCGAACGCGCCGCACAATGGATGCTCGAGCGGATGGAGGGTGACGGCGGGTTGGGGGCCATCTATCCGGCGATGGCGAACTCGGCCTTGGCGCTGCGATGCCTGGGTTACGAGGCGGATCATCTGCTGGTGCGCAAGGCCTTGCACGAGATCGAGGCGCTGGAGGTGCACGAAGGGGACGCCCTCCACCTGCAGCCCTGCTTTTCTCCCGTCTGGGACACCCCCTTGACCATCAACAGCCTGATTGAGAGCGGGCTCCCGCAGGATCACCCGGCGCTGGTGAAGGCCGCCCGCTGGACCCTCTTCCAGCAGTGCCGGAAGGTCGGCGACTGGATCGTGTCGTCGCCTAAGGCCGAGCCGGGTGGTTGGTCTTTCCAGTTCGAGAACGAGTTCTATCCGGACAACGACGATACGGCCGTGGTGGTGATGGCGCTCTCGAAGCTCAAGATGCCGGAATGGGACGCCCAGCGTGATGGCATGCGGCGCGGGATGCGCTGGACTTTGGCCATGCAAGGCAGCGACGGCGGGTGGGGCGCGTATGACAAGGACAACAACAAAATGTTCTTGAACCAGATTCCCTTCGCCGACCACCGGGCGCTGCTCGATCCCGGCACGGCCGACGTCACGGGGCGCGAACTGGAAATGCTAGGGGCACTGGGATTCGACAGGAAGCATTCGGCGGCCGTGCGGGCGCTTCGCTTTCTGCGGAAAAACCAAGAGGCCGACGGGTCCTGGTACGGGCGGTGGGGCGTCAATTACATCTATGGGACCTGGTCCGTGCTCGCTGGGTTGAACGCGATCGGCGAGGACATGCAGGCCGAGTACGTCCGCCGGGCAGTGGCGTGGCTCGTCTCGAAGCAGAATCCGGACGGCGGGTGGGGCGAGGCCTGTCTCTCATACGCCGAGGCCGACGCACATGGCGTGGGCGAGAGCACGCCGTCCCAGACCGCGTGGGCGCTGATCGCGCTCCTCTGCGCGGCCGAGGTGGACTCGCTCAGTGTGTTGCGTGGCGTGAACTACCTGCTCCGGCAGCAGGACGCGCAAGGCTTCTGGCCTGAATGCAAACACACCGGCACGGGGTTTCCGCGCGTCTTCTATCTGCGTTACCACGGCTACTGCCAGTACTTCCCCCTCTGGGCCTTGTCCATGTACCGGTCGCTCAAGGCGCGCGGGAGTACCCGCGCGGACGAGATTCGGGAGCAGAATCGTCAGCACGGCCGTTTCTGCTTCGAGGCGTAGCCGATGCGACGCATCGCCGTGTTGGCCGCTTCCGCACGCGAACTGGCGCCCGTGCGGGCGGCGCTCAAGGCGATTCGCAGCGGACGGCTTGGTTCCTTTCCGCACGAAGTTGGGCGCTCAGATGCCGTCGAGATTCACCTGCTCAACACCGGTATTGGATTCCAAGCGGCCCTCGGGGGCGCTGAGGCGGTGCTGTCGGCGTTCACCGTGGACGCCGTGGTGTCAACCGGCTATGTGGGGGCGCTGGGTTCGGCAGGGCTGGGCGACGTGATTGTGGGGACGGACGTGTTGGATTGGACGACGGAGGGGACCCGGATGTCGTTCCCGTGCGATTCAGCGTTGCTCGCGATCGCCCGCGAGACGGCGGCGCGCGCGCGAGTGGGGTGGTCCGAAGGGCCGGTGGTCACGGTCGCC